>JAURMS010000004.1 GCA_030830595.1 Gammaproteobacteria bacterium
AGCATGATGTACTTGCTTTCGCGTACCTGCTGCACACCGTTCATGCGCAGCAGCAGTCGGCCGATCCATTCCTCGCGGGCACCGTCCAGGGTGGCAGGCGTTCGAATGAGCACCGCATGGCTATCCAGCACCACTTCTGTCTCGACGAGTCGATTGGCGGCCAGGGTGGCACCGGTGGAGACCAGGTCGCAGATGGCCTCTGCCCGGCCCAGGCTTGGCGCGATCTCGACTGAGCCGGCGAGGGTGACAACCTCTGCCTCGACCTGCTGCTCGCCAAGCCAACGGCGCAAGAGATGGGGATACGTGGTCGCGATGCGCAGCCCTGCCAGGCTGCGTGGCCCGGTATAGTCGCGCTGTTCCGGCACCGCGATGCTGAGTCGGCAGCGGCCGTAATCGAGGCTCATGACCTGCTCGAATGGGCTGCCGATCCCCGCAGCCAGGCGGGCCATGCGCCGTTCTTCCACCACGTTGAATCCAACGATGCCCAGGTCACAGACGTCGTCCTCGACAAGCGCCGGGATGTCGTCGTCCCGAACCAGGAGCACATCTAGAGGCATGTTTTCGCCAAAACACACCAGTTGATCCTTGCGCCGGCTGTACTTGAGCCCACACTTCGCCAGCAGGTCCAGGGAGTTGTCGGTCAGGCGCCCGGATTTCTGGATGGCGAGCTTGATCCGCGGCGTACCGTCGGGACTCATTTGGCGTCACCGTTCCGGAGGCGATCGGCAACCTGAGCATAACCACTGCCCTGCAGAAGGCACCGTGCCACCCTGCCGACGGTGGTGACGCTGACCCCCGTCAGGCGCTGGATCTCGCGATAGGGCATGCCTTGCTGCAGCAATTCCACCACGGCCCAGCGATCCGCCATGGCCTGCAGCTCGGCCGGGGTGCAGAGATCGCGAAAGAATGCCCGAGCCTCGTCCTGCGAATCGAGCGCCAGGACCGCGCTGTAGAGCGCGCGTTCGTACTGCGCTTGCTGACGCGCACTCACCGGCTTGTGGAGCTTCATGGGAAATCCGTGTTGGAATGTATTAGCGTGCTAATACATTATCACGCCCGACAGCCAGCCGCCAGCCCCGCTTGCCGGCTGGCCAGACTGCCTCTAGACTTGCAGTACTTTCATCGAGACCGGCCGAGGGACAAGGCCCTTTGACGCCGGGGCAACCGCCCGACCTCACCCGTCGGGAAAGGTGCCAACTCCTGCGGCGGGCAACCCCGACGACAGATGGAAGGCCCCGCAATCGGATCCGGGTATCCGTCAGGGTGGGGCGTCGGAGCCCGTTAAGGGCCTTTGCCTCCGCGACCCTTGTTGTAACGAATTAGGTCGTCTGGCTCGTGCCAGCGAGCGTGGAGGCAGGCGATGATGGCATCTTCGGCGAAACCCCCAAGTCCGGTCACTGGCGGCGGCCCCGGCGTGCCCATCATGGAGGCGCGTGAAGGGGTGCTGCACCTCACTGATTTCCGCCTTCACCATGGCGGCTGTCTGCCGCGGGTGGACCTGCGATGGCGCCTCGAGGGTGACCCCTCCCTGCCCACCCTGGCCACCTTGGGCGGTATTTCGGCCAACCGCTGCGCCTTCGATCCCGTGCAGCCGGGTGCTGGTTGGTGGTCAGAGGTCGTCGGGCCCGGTAAGGCGCTGGACTCCGGCGCCTATTGCCTCCTCGGCCTTGACTACTTGGGTACCGGCTCGGCTGGCGGCGAGGACTCACGCCTGCCGCCCATCTCCTCTCATGATCAGGCCCGGCTGCTGAACCTCTTGTGCGACGCCCTGGAGATTCCGCGCCTGGCCGCCATCGCTGGTGCTTCCTATGGCGGCATGGTGGCGCTGGCTTTTGCCCAGTCCTTCGCCCAGAGGGTCGATCACATCCTGGTGATCAGCGCCGCACACCGAGCAAGCCCCTTGTCCACCGCCTGGCGCAGCGTGGAGCGTGAGGCAGTCCGGTTGGGTCTCGCCCATGGGGACGGACCGGCTGGCTTGCGCCTGGCTCGCGCCTTGGCCATGGCAACCTACCGCACCCGCGAGGAATTCGATCAGAGGTTCGGCGGTGAGCCTGAGGTCGGGGCGGATCGAGCCTGGTTTCCGGTAGAGCGGTACCTGTTGTCGCGCGGTGACGCATATATCGCGAAGGTCAGCCCCGGAGCGTTCATGACGCTCTCGGAGTCGATCGACCTGCATTCGGTTCGGCCGGAGGCCATTCACGTGCCGGCCACGCTCGTGGCCATCAGGCAGGATCAACTGGTGCCGGTAGAGGACATGCGCGAGTTGGCCGCCCGTCTGCCAGGGCCTGCCCGGCTGGTCGAGATCGATTCGCACTACGGACATGATGCGTTCCTGAAGGAAGGGGCCCTGCTGGCGCCGATCTTCGCGGAAGCGCTGGGAGACGATGCAGCATGAGTGGACCTTTGAAGCCGGAGACCACTGCGGTCCGGGCAGGACTCGAAACCGATATCGCCCACGGTGCAGTGGTCCCTCCGCTGTACCTCACCTCGACCTTCACTTTCGAGGGACCGGGACAAAAGCGCCAGTACGACTATTCTCGCTCTGGCAATCCCACCCGTGACGTCCTGGCGGAGGCGCTGGCCCAGCTCGAGGGAGGTGCGGGGTGCGTGGTCACCGGGACGGGCATGTCCGCCGTTCACCTGGCGACCACCCTGGTTCGGCCCGGCGAGCGCATCGTTGCGCCCCATGACTGCTACGGCGGCACCTACAGGCTGTTGTCTGCGTTGCACCGTACCGGACGCGCCGAGGTCGAATTCATCGATATGGCCGATGCCCGGCAGCGAGCTTCGGCCCTGGCCGGTGGCGCGCGCCTGGTCTGGATAGAAACCCCCAGTAACCCCCTGTTGAGGATCACCGATCTCGCCACGGTGGCTGCCGAGGCGCGGGCGGCTGGCGCAGTGGTCGCCGCCGACAACACCTTCATGACCCCACTCGGTCAGTCACCCATTGCCTTGGGCGCCGACCTCGTTATCCACTCCACCACCAAATACATCAACGGCCACAGCGACGTGCTGGGCGGGGCCGTCATCAGCCGGGATGAGGCCATGCATCAGGAACTGGCCTGGTGGGCGAACTGTTACGGGCTCACCGGTGGCACCTTCGATGCCTTCATGACCATGAGGGGGCTGCGTTCCCTGCACGTCCGGTGGCGCCAGCACCAGTCCAACGCACTGGCGGTAGCCAGGCTTCTCGCCGGACACCCGGCCGTCAAGCGGGTGTTTTATCCCGGACTGGAAGCGGATCCTGGCCATGGACTCGCCAGTACTCAGCAGCAGGGCTATGGAGCGATGGTCAGCGTGGAACTCGCCGGTGGCAGTGCTGCGGTGGCAGCCTTCCTCGCCGGTACCGCCTGCTTCTCGCTTGCCGAGTCTCTTGGCGGCGTCGAGAGCCTGGTCGCCCATCCCGACACCATGACCCACGCGGCCATGGAGGAGGGCGCCCGGCGGGCCGCCGGCATCACGCCTGGCCTGCTGCGCTTCTCAATCGGGATCGAGGCGGAAGACGACCTGCTGGCGGATCTGGGCACCGCGCTCGATCGGGCATCCAAAGCGACTAACTGAGGTTTCTCAGCACCGCATCCCCCGCTTCCCGGGTCGTAACCCCAGGCTGACCGGGACGCACGAGATCTGCCGTCAGGGCGCCCCCCTCGATGGCCGTGGCCACCGCTCGTTCCAGTGCGCTGGCTTCGGCAGCCAGTTCGAGCGAGTGGCGTAGCAGGAGGGCTGCGCTCAGGATGGTGCCGTAAGGATTGGCGATACCGCGGCCGGCAATGTCCGGCGCAGACCCGTGTATGGGTTCATACAACCCACGCCGCCCCTCGCCGACGGACGCTGACGGGCAGAGGCCCAGTGACCCGGGCAGCATGGCCACCTCGTCGGTCAGGATGTCACCGAACATGTTCTCAGTGACGATGACGTCGAAGTCTGCTGGACGGCGCAGCACGTGCATGGTCGTGGCATCGATATACGCATGCTCGAGGTTCACGTCCGGAAACTCCTCGGCGAGCAGGCGCGTGGTCGTGCGTCGCCACAGTCGCGAGGTCTCGAGTACGTTGGCCTTGTCCACCGAGGTCAGGCGGCCACGACGTCCCCGCGCCACGCCTGCCGCCAATCGGACGATGCGCTCGATCTCGGCCACCGAGTATTCGCAGAGGTCGCTGGCACGATCGCCTTCCAGGCGCTTCTCCCCGAAGTAGATGCCCCCGGTCAACTCACGAACTACCAACAGGTCGACGCCGGCAAGCAATTCAGGGCGAAGCGGGGAGGCGTGGAAGGTGGCGGGGTGGGACACCGCCGGACGCAGGTTGGCGAACAATCCCAGCTCCCGACGCAGGCTCAGGATGGCCTGTTCCGGTCGGACCTTCAGTGATGGGTCGGAGTAGCGAGGATCGCCGATGGCACCGAACAGCACGGCATCCGACTGACGCGCCAGCGCGAGGGTTGCAGGCGGAAGCGGATCGCCATGTGCGTCCATCGCGGCGGCCCCGACGGCGGCCTGGCGCAACTCGAAGGCATGGCCGAATTTGGCGGCGATCGCCTCCAGGCAGCGGCTGGCTTCCGCCACCACCTCTGGACCGATGCCGTCTCCCGGCAGGACGGCAATCAGGGCCTTCACTTCGCGCCCCGTCGCTCGTATTCCTCGATGGCGGGCATGCGCGACAACAGGAAACCGAGTTCATCGACCCCGTTCAACAGGCAGTAACGGGCGAAACTCTCCAGAGGGAAGGACACCTCGCGATTGCCTGGCAGGCTCAACACGCAGCGCTCGACGTCGACCGTCACCTCGGCACCCGGATGTGCGATCAGCCAGGCGTGGGTGTCCTCATCGACGATCACCGGAACCAGGCCATTTTTAAGCGCGTTGGAACGAAAAATATCGGCAATCTCCGTGCTGATGACAGCGCGGAAGCCGAAGTCCACCAGTGCCCACGGGGCATGCTCCCTTGAGGAGCCACATCCAAAGTTGCGACCCGCCACCAGCACCGTGCGGCCCACGGCCTCGGGAGTGTTCAGCAGGAAGTCCGGCCTGGGCTGTCCTTCTGCGTCATAGCGCCAATCGGCGAACAGCGCCTTGCCCAGGCCCTCGCGGGTAGTGGTGGTCAGGAATCGCGCCGGGATGATCTGGTCGGTGTCGATGTTCGTGGAGGACATGACCAGGCTGCGCGACGTGATGGTACTTACCTTTTCCATGGCACCTCCTCAGGCCAGCAATTCGCGCGGATCGGTGATCCGGCCGGTGACCGCGGAGGCCGCAGCGGTGAGCGGGCTGGCCAGCATCGTTCTCGCCCCGGTGCCCTGACGACCCTCGAAATTACGGTTGCTGGTGCTCACTGAGTAGCGGCCCGAAGCCACCGTGTCGCCATTCATGCCCAGGCACATCGAGCATCCGGATTCTCTCCATTCAGCCCCCGCGTCCAGGAACACCTGGTGCAGCCCCTCGGCCTCGGCCTCTCGCTTGACCTGCTGTGAGCCCGGCACCACCAGCATCCGAACGCTCTTGTCCACTCGACGTCCCCGTAGCACCCGGGCGACCTCACGCAAGTCCGACAGACGCGCGTTGGTGCAGCTGCCGACGAAGACGACGTCGACCGGCTTGCCGGCCATCGACTGTCCTGGCTCGAAGCCCATGTACTGCAGGGATTTCTGAAACACCGCGTCGCCACTGGCGGGTATGGTGCCCGTCACCGGAACGACCATGCCCGGATTGGTCCCCCAGGTGATCATGGGCAGGACCTCACTCGCATCCATCTGCATCACCCGATCGAAACTGGCTCCCGGTTCGGAAGGCAGTGCCCGCCAGTTTTCCAGTGCAGCCTCCCAGGCATCGCCCTGTGGAGCTCGTGGCCGCCCCTGCAGGTAATCGAAGGTGGTCTGGTCGGGCGCGACCATGCCGGCCCTCGCACCGGCTTCGATGGACATGTTGCAGACCGTCATCCGCTCCTCCATCGACAGGGCCTCGATGGCCGAACCGCGGTATTCGATGACGTGTCCGGTACCGCCTGAGACTCCGAGGCGGCCGATGATGGCCAGGATCAGGTCCTTGGCTCCCACGCCCGGCGCCAGTCGTCCGTCGACCTCCACAGCCAGCGTCTTCGGCTTGCGCTGCAGCAGGCACTGGGTCGCCATGACATGCCCCACCTCGGTGGTACCGATGCCGAATGCCAGGGCACCAAAGGCGCCGTGGGTGCTGGTGTGACTGTCACCGCAGACGATGGTCTTGCCGGGCTGGGTCACCCCCAGTTCGGGTCCGATGATGTGCACGATGCCTCGTCGATCGCTCTTGAGTCCCAGCAGCTCCACGCCGAAGGCCGCCGCATTGCGCTCCAGCGCCTCGACCTGGTGGCGGGCCGATTCAAGCCGGATGGGAACCTCCCCGAATAGCTGGGCTCGATCAGTCGGCGTGGAGTGGTCGAGCGTCGCCAGGGTGCGGTCCGTCCGGCGTACCGGCAGGCCACGCTCACGCAGTACGGTGAAGGCCTGGGGCGAGGTGACCTCGTGGGTCAGGTGAAGGTCGATATAGAGGATGGCCGGCGTGTCCGCCGTCTCAGCCACCACCTCGTGCGAGGCCCAGACCTTTTCGAACAGTGTGCGTGCCGGCATGTGGACCGATCCCCTTTCTGCTTTTAAACGGCGGCTTGCGCGGCCCTGGCCGCCCGGTACTCGCCCAGGGCTTGCTGGCGATCACGACCGAGCTCGACCCGATTGATCACCTCCAGGAAGGCCCTGACCCCGGACTCGACGATGTCCGTCGTGACTCCGGTTCCGCGATGGGTGCGACCCTCGTGCTGGACGGTGACCAGCGCCTCGCCCTGAGCATCCTCACCGCCGGACACGCTGCGCACCTCGAACTTGCGCAAATCGAGCACCAGGCCGGTGATCGTCTCGATGGCCTTGAAGGCTGCATCCACGGGGCCATCCCCCTCGGACCGCGCGGCGGACTCCCGCCCATCAGCGTGCCGCAACAGGACCCTGGCCTGGCCGCGACCGTCCATCATGGAACTGGCCTCGAGCCCTGCCAGGAACCACGGGCCGCCTGACTCCGTATCGAGGTTGAGGACCAGTGCCTCGATGTCGCCGTCGAAGAGCTCCTTCTTGCGATCGGCAAGGGCCTTGAAGCGGGTGAAGACCTTGTTCAATTCCTCTTCTGCCAATTCAAAACCCAACTCGCGCACCCGCTCCCGAAAGGCATGGCGACCGCTGTGCTTGCCCAGCACCAGGTTGGTGCGCGACAAGCCGACGTCGACAGGACGCATGATTTCGTAGGTGGAGGCGTGCCGCAGCATGCCGTGCTGATGAATCCCCGACTCGTGGGCAAAGGCATTCTCGCCGGTAATCGCCTTGTTGCGCGGAATGGGCATGCCGGTGATGGACGACACCAGACGGCAGGTCGGATAGAGCTTCTGGGTGTGGATTCCGGTCGTCACCCCGAACACCTGTTCACGGGTTCGGATGGCCATGACCAGTTCTTCCAGGGAGCAGTTGCCGGCTCGCTCGCCGATGCCGTTGATGGTGCATTCGACCTGACGGGCCCCGCCGAGTACCGCACTGAGGCTGTTGGCCACCGCCATGCCGAGGTCATTGTGGCAGTGCACCGAGAAGGTCACCTTCTCGCCACCCCGGACGGTGCGGCGCAGGTGTTCAAAGGTTTCCTGGAATTCCTGCGGCGTGGTGTACCCCACGGTGTCCGGAACGTTGATGGTGCCGGCACCGGCATCGACTGCCGCCTGAACCACTTCGGTGAGGAACTCGAGCTCCGTGCGCGACGCGTCCTCAGGGGAGAACTCGACGTCGTCGCAGAGGGATGCCGCATAGCGCACCCCCTCGGCGGCGGTCTTGAGGATCTCCTCCTTGGCCATGTTCAGCTTGTGCTCCCGATGGATCGCACTGGTGGCCAGGAACACGTGGATGCGCGGTCGGGTGCTGTCACGAACCGCCGACCAGGCCTTGTCGATGTCATCGCGGTTGCAGCGCGCCAACCCGCAAATGACCGGACCCTTGACCTGCCGGGCAATCGCGTTGACCGATTCCCAGTCCCCCGGAGAGGCGGCCGGGAAGCCTGCCTCGATGATATCCACTCCCAGCTCCGCCAGGGACCTGGCCACCCTAAGCTTCTCCTCGGGGGTCATGCTGCAGCCCGGGGACTGTTCGCCATCCCTCAGGGTGGTATCAAAAATCAGGACCCGGTCGGCCTTCCCTGGTGCCATGCTCAGCCTTCCAGCCAGGGCATCCGCGCCCGGAGCTTGCGACCAACCTTCTCGATCGGATGGGCCATGTCCTTCTTGAGCATGGCCTGGTACTTCTTGCGACCCTTGCGGTTCTCGCCGATCCACTGCCTGGCGAACTTGCCGTTCTGCACTTCCTCGAGGATCTTTTTCATTTCCTTCTTGGTCGCGGCGTTGACCACCCGCGGTCCGCGGGTCAGGTCACCGTACTTGGCGGTTTCCGAAATGAACTGGTGCATCTTGGCAATGCCGCCCTCGTGCAGGAGATCGACGATCAGCTTGAGCTCGTGCAGGCACTCGTAATACGCAACTTCAGGCTGATAGCCGGCTTCGACCAGCGTCTCGAAGCCCTTGACCACCAGTTCAGTGGTCCCGCCGCATAGCACCGCCTGCTCACCGAACAGGTCGGTTTCGGTTTCCTCGGCAAAAGTGGTGGTGAGGACGCCCCCACGGGTGCCGCCGATGCCATCGGCATAGGCCAGTGCCTTGCTGCGAGCCTTGCCGGAGGCGTCCTGTGCGATGGCCAGCAGGCAGGGCACGCCCCGACCCTGTTCGTATTGCCGCCGCACCAGCCCACCCGGGCCCTTGGGTGCGATCAAGACCACATCGAGATCCTTGCGCGGCTTGATCTGGCCGTAATGGACATTAAAACCGTGGGCGAACAACAGCGTGGCGCCGGGCTTGAGGACGGGCAGGATGGCCTTGTACAGGGCAGCCTGGCTGAGGTCGGGTGTGAGCATGGCGATCAGGTCGGCATCCTTGACGGCCTTGAGGGGTTCCTGAACCGGCAGCTTGTCGGCGCGCGCCTTCTTCCAGCTGTCGCCCTTGCGGACCCCGACCACCACGTCGAAGCCACTGTCGCGAAGGTTGAGCGCGTGGGCCCGACCCTGGCTGCCGTAACCGAGAACGCAAATCCTCGCGCCGGCGAGTGCCTTGGGGTTGACGTCTTTTTGGCCGTAAATCTTCATGTCGTTGTCCTCGGGTAGGTCATAAAAAAACCCCGCCTCGGCCTGGCCGGTGCGGGGTTGTCTGGGTTCTTGCTTTCTCTTTGGTCAGCCCAGCATCCCGCACCTTTCCGGCGGAAGCAGCAGTCCGGCAAGAAGGAGGTTCGGAAGCGGGCGGATCAGGCACATTGTGATTGCCAAATGGTGCATTGAATCGAGGCATGACACCATACCGCTCCAGAACCTGTCAACCGCGAGAAGCCAAGAGTCCTCATGCAGAAACTCGGATTTGCCGACCCCCACACTGACCGACCCGTCCGTACACTGTGGCTGGTACAGGCCACCGATCTCGATGCCTGGCGCGCGGCACTCGACCCGTCCGCGCGGGCGTGGGTGCTCGACCACGGTTTTCGCGCAGAGGCGGGCAAGCTGCTCCTGTTGCCGGCCGCGGATGGCTCGGTGGGCGCAGCGGTGCTTGGCCTGGGCAGTTCGACCACGAGCGAAGGGTTTGATCCATGGCTGGCTGCCTCACTTCCCGAGCGTCTGCCGAACGGGCTTTGGAAGGCTTCTGCCCTGGGTGCTCCGGCGGCCGCCAGCCTGGCTCTGGGCTGGGCCCTGGGCCGTTATCGCTTTCTCCGTTACAAGTCTCTCAACCAGGAACTCGGTGGCCAGGCCGAGCTGGTCCCGCCGCCGGGAATCGACATGGAAGAGGTCCGGAGAACTGCCGAGGCCGATGCGCTGGCTCGCGACCTGATCAATACGCCGGCTGCGGACATGGGGCCGGAGCAGCTTGCCCAGGCTGCACAAGCCCTTACGGATCGCTGGGGTGCGCAGTGCTTGCACGTGATCGGTGACGAGTTGCTGGCGAATGGCCTGCCGATGATCCACGCCGTGGGCCGGGCCGGGCCCCAGTTGCCAAGACTGATCGACCTGCGATGGGGAGATCCAGCGCATCCGCGCCTCACCCTGGTAGGCAAGGGAGTCTGCTTCGACACGGGTGGCCTGGACATGAAACCGTCCAGCGCAATGGCCTTGATGAAGAAGGACATGGGGGGCGCGGCCTGTGCACTGGGCCTGGCGTCCCTGGTGATGGACGCCGGCCTGCCGATGAGGCTCCGGGTGTTGATTCCGGCGGTCGAGAACTCGATTGCCGGCAATGCGTACCGACCTGGAGACGTGCTCACCAGTCGCAAGGGCGTGACCGTCGAGGTCAACAACACCGACGCCGAGGGTAGATTGGTGCTGGCAGATGCGCTCGCGCTTGCAGACGAAGAGAGTCCGGACCTGCTCATCGACCTTGCCACCCTGACGGGCGCCGCGCGTGTCGCACTTGGATCGGACCTGCCCGCGCTCTTCTGTGACGATGACCGCCTCGCCGAGCTCGCCGTCCAGCATGGCCGGGGCAATCACGATCCCCTGTGGCGCCTGCCCCTCTGGCAGCCCTACGGAGAGGACCTCTCGAGCAAGGTGGCCGACCTGACCAATGTGACCTCCAATGGCTTCGCCGGCGCCATCATTGGCGGTCTATTCCTGCGTCGCTTCGTGGCCGCGACGACACCTTGGATGCACATCGACCTCTACGCCTGGAACCCCAAGGAACGTCCGGGACGACCCGTGGGAGGCGCGGCGCAGGCCATCCGGGGTCTCTACAGCATGCTTGGGGATCTTGATCCGGCCTCGCTGCGGCGATGAACCCACTCGCGCCCAGACACTTCGCACTGCTGGTGCTGGTGTGCGCTGCCTGGGGTTTCAACCTGGTGGCGATCCACTGGGGGATGGCCCAGTCCCCGCCGATTTTCCTGAGTTTTCTGAGGTTCGCCACCCTGGCGGTCTGCCTGGTGCCTTTCCTCAAACCGCGGTCAGGCGATTTCGGCTGGTTGCTGCTGGCCTCGGTCTGCAGCGGAGGCCTGCAGTTTGCGCTGCTCTTTGTCGGGATATCACTCTCCGGCAACCTGTCTTCCGTGGCCATCGCCGGGCAACTCGGCGTGCCCTTTACCACGCTGCTGTCCATCCTGCTGCTCGGCGAAACGGTCCGCTGGCGGCGATGGGCAGGCATCGCCATGTCCGTTGCCGGGGTAGGCATCATGGGCTTCGACCCCGCCGTGCTGGACTCCCCGGTGGGGCTGTGGCTGGTGATCGGCGGCGCGGCGTCAGGTGCCCTGGGTGTGGTCGCGGTCAAGAAGGCCGGTCCGGTGCGGCCGCTGGAGCTGCAGGCCTGGTTTGCGTGGAGCAGCCTACCGGTCCTGGCCGCCCTGACCTGGTGGTTCGAGGACGGGCAATTACAGGTGCTGGCCTCGGCGGATCACGTGCTGCTGTGGTCGGTGCTGTACTCGGCCCTGGTCTCCAGCCTGTTCGCGCACACCGTGTTCTTTTCACTGGTCCAGCGTTACCCGGTCAGCCAGGTGATGCCCATTACGCTGCTCTCGCCGATATTCAGCGTTGCCTTCGTGGTGACCTTCGTCGGCGAGGCCCTCGGCTGGCGGATCTGGGTCGGGGGCCTGCTCACGCTGGCAGGTGTTCTGGTCATCGAGCTTCGCAAGCGGCGCCTGGCAGAGGCCGGCGCGTGACGCAGTTCCACCTCAGGGGGATTTTTGAGACCATGCGGGCGGTTACAACGAGGTTAAGCGCATGAAGAAGCGAGGCGGCAGCAAGGGCGTGGATACGCGTCGTTACTCCCGGCTGGTAGTTGATGGGGTCAAGCAGACCCCGAGCCGGGCCATGCTGCGTGCAGTGGGGTACACCACTCGAGATTTCCAGAAGCCGGCAGTGGGGATTGCCAGCACCTGGAGCAACCTCACACCGTGCAATATGCACATAGATGGCCTGGCCCGGGAGACCGCGCTCGGGGTGTCTCGCGCCGGCGGTAAGCCAACGCTGTTCGGGACCATCACCGTATCTGACGGTATCTCCATGGGCACGCCCGGCATGCGCTACTCGCTGGTCTCGCGTGAGGTGATCGCGGACTCCATCGAGACGGTGGTCGGTGCGCAGGGCTTCGATGGGGTGGTTGCCATCGGCGGATGCGACAAGAATATGCCGGGCTGCCTGATGGCACTGGCCCGCCTCAACCGGCCTGCCATTTTCGTTTACGGTGGGACCATTCGCCCAGGAGCCGGGCATACCGACATCGTGTCGGTCTTCGAGGCCGTGGGGGGCCACGCCCGTGGCACGGTCAGCGACGCCCAGCTGGCAAGGGTGGAGAAGGCCGCCATTCCGGGCCCTGGCAGCTGCGGGGGCATGTACACCGCCAACACGATGGCTTCGGCCATCGAGGCGATGGGCATGAGCCTTCCCAACAGCTCTGCCCAGGAGGCCGTGTCGCCCGCCAAGGCCGAGGACTGCATCCGGGCCGGGGAGGGCGTGATGGCCCTGATCGAGGCGGGGATCCGGCCTCGGGACATCATGACTCGCAAGGCCTTCGAAAATGCCATTACCACCGTGATCGCCCTGGGCGGGAGCACCAACGCGGTTCTGCACCTGCTGGCCATCGCACACTCGGCAGGGGTCAAGTTGAAGCTCGACGATTTCACGCGCATCGGCAAGCGCGTGCCCGTCCTGGCCGACCTGCGGCCGAGCGGTCGATACCTGATGTCGGAGCTGATTGCCATTGGCGGCATTCGCCCACTGATGAAGACCCTGCTGGACGCCGGCCTGTTGCACGGCGAGTGCCTGACCGTCTCGGGGCGCACGCTGGGTGAGGATCTGGCGAGGGTGGCTGCCTACGATCCAGGCCAGGACGTCATCCGTCCGCTGGCCGACCCCATCAAGTCAGACAGCCACCTCGTGGTGATGTACGGCAACCTGGCGCCTGAAGGGGCGGTTGCCAAGATCACCGGCAAGGAGGGCTTGCGCTTCGATGGCATCGCCAAGGTCTTCGACAGCGAGGAGGCGAGCCTCAAAGCCATCCTCGCTGGGAAGGTACAGGCAGGCGATGTGGTGGTCATCCGCAACGAGGGGCCCAAAGGCGGGCCGGGCATGCGGGAAATGCTCTCGCCAACCGGGGCCATCATGGGGCGAGGATTGGGAGACAAGGTGGCACTCATCACGGACGGACGTTTTTCAGGCGGAAGTCACGGCTTCGTCGTGGGCCACCTGACGCCAGAAGCCGCCGTGGGCGGTCCCATCGCGCTCCTGCGGGATGGCGATCGCATCAGCATCGACGCCAGCAAGCGCGAAATCAATGCAGCGCTGAGCGACTCAGAGTGGCGCCGGCGACGTCGGGCATGGACGCCGGCCAAGCCTTATGCAGACCGCGGGGTGCTGGCAAAATATGCCCAGACGGTCTCCAGCGCGTCGCTCGGTGCGGTGACCGACCTGCCTCCGCCGAAGGTGACTTGAAGTTGCAAACTGCTACCGCTATGGTTAGCCGCCCGTCAGGCCACCGCTCGGTGCCCTGGCCGTCGTGTTGGGTCGCCAGACCATTGTTTTTGGTGGGAATGGTGTGGTTCACTAGGGTGGGGTTAATTGGGGTGATTGGATGAATCAGTACTCAAGTGCGGCCGCGGGTAGGCGAACAGCAGTGTTCGTGGGCATCATTGGATTGCACTTCCTGTTCTACCTCGCGCTGGTCAGTGGCCTTGCCCGCGATGCGTTGCAACTGGTCCAGGACGTGGGGATCATCGATCTGCCGCCCCCACCGCCTCCGCCAGAGGAACTCAAGGAGCCGCCGCCGCCGCCGCCCACGGATGTGCCGCCGCCCGTCGTGCCACCGCCGTTGATTGATCTGCCGGCGTTTACGGGGCCGACTACAGCCATTACGGCGCAGGTGACGGACAAGCCGCCACCGCCGAAAGTGGTAGCACCGCCTCCCCGGCCGGTTCAGGTGGTGGCACCCAGCCTGAAGAGCAGCCCGCGTTCCCTGGCGAGTGCTCTTAACAGTTGCTACCCCTCGGCCTCTCGGCGATTGAACGAGGAAGGTCGCGTGGTCGTGAAGGTCACCATCGGTACCAACGGCAAGATGTCGAGCCTGCAGGTGTCCCAATCCAGCGGGTTCAGCAGGCTGGATGGCGCCGCGGAATGCGTCTTGCGGAAGCTCACCTTCAACCCGGGCACCCGGGACGGGCAAGCGGTGGAGGATCAGGCCACCATGCCCATTGTCTTCCGACTGGAGTGAGCTAGGGGTTAGTTAGTGGGTCGGGAGTCTACGTCGAAAGGCGCGGCTTCCGGATAGTTTGTAAAAGTCAGAGGAATAATCGAATGGCTAGCGGCAGTGAGCAGTACGGTATTGCAGCGCTTTGGAACCAAAGCGATTACGTCGGCAAGGGGGTGTTCGTCATCCTCGCAGTGATGTCCCTGTGGTCCTGGTGGGTCATGATCAACAAGTGGCTCGACCAGCGCTCCCTCAGGAAGGTGGCCGAGGAGGCCGAGAAGAACTTCTGGAGTTCCGGCTCCTTGCAGGAAGGCCTCGGCAAGCTCAAGGGCAAGATCAATCCGTTCCGTGATATCGCCCAGGAGGGCATGAAGGCGCTGGATCATCACCGCCGGCAGTCCCAGGACGTGGCCAGCCACATCGACCTGTCCGATTTCGTCGAAACCAACGTCCAGAAGCAGTCCGACATGCTGCAGTCGCACCTTCAGGGCGGCATGGTGGTGCTCGCCTCGGTGGGTGCGACCGCTCCGTTCGTGGGTCTGTTCGGCACCGTGTGGGGCATTTACAACGCGCTGATTGCAATCTCGATCGCCGGCCAGGCGTCGCTGGATAAGGTGGCGGGCCCGATCGGCGAGGCGCTGATCATGACCGCGATCGGCCTGTTCGTGGCGGTGCCTGCGGTGTTGGCCTTCAACGCGCTGACCCGTGCCAACAAGCGGCTGATGGAGCGTGTGGGGTACTTCTCGCACGACGTCCAGGCGGCCCTGGTGGCTGGTGCCCGTCCGGCAGCACCCGCGGCCCCGAGGAAGTAACCCATGGCCGTCTCCGTCAGTGGTGATAGCTCGGAGCCGATGGCCGAGCCTAACGTCATACCCCTGGTAGACGTCATGCTTGTGCTGCTGATCATCATGATCATCACCGTGCCGGTCATCACCGACGCGGTGAAGATCGATCTACCCACGGAGCTGAACCAGCCGACCGTCACCACCCCGGAGAACATCAACGTCGCTGTGGACTTTGACGGACAGATCTACTGGAACGACTCTCCCGTATCGGACGAGGACTTTCTGGCCAGGACGCTCCAGAACGCGATTCTGGACCCCCAGCCGGAAGTCCATATCCGCGCCGACAAGCGGGTCCGCTACGAGTATGTCGCCAAGGTCCTGTTCAATCTGCAGCGCGGTGGCATGATGAAGGTAGGTTTCATTGCCGAGCCTCCGGCAGGAGCCGGTTGACATAGTTCACCAGCAATCCATTCGTTATGACGGCCCGCCCTGTGCGGGCCTTTTTTTTGCCGGTGGCTCCATTTGCTGGAACTCCGCCACCCCTGCCGGGTCGCAATGAATAGGCGGCAGCAACACAGGGCCGCTGGTTTGCGGTATAAAACGCGGCGTTCCGTCAGGACTCTTTGGAGGTTGCCCGTCATGACTGCCCTGAAACCGCTGCTGTCGATCCTGTCAGTCGCCAGCCTGATCGCTGTGCTGGGAATGGCTCCGCTGCCCGCGGAGGCCGCCAAGAAGAAGGAGGCCGCCGCCGAGCCCACGGAACCTCAACCTGATTACAGCAAAGGATTCATGAAGCGCGCGCCCAAGGTACAGAAACTTGTTGACGACATGGATTGGGTGGCGGTGTTGGCTGCCGTTCGGGAGTTGGAAGCCATCCCCGAACTGACTCGTGATGATAAAAAAGTACTTGCCGGTTGGAATCTGCGGGCGGCGCAGGGTCTGGGAGACCAGGAAGCCTTCAACCAGGCAATGGAAGTTTTCGTCACCGATGGCTACGCCACAGGTGATCAATTAGCGATGATGTCTCGGAATCTTGCTGCCTGGTACAGCGCAAAAAAGGACATCCCGAAAACCGTTTCTTATTTTCGGTTATTTGTTGACAATTCAGCAGATCCCGCCGATGACGATCTTCTGACCCTCGCTCAATTGTATGTTCAGGTAAACGACTTTCCTGAAGCCTTGCTGTGGCTTGAGAAAACGGAAAATCGATCGCGTATGCGAGGAGAAATACCGAGCGAAAGGATTTTCCAGCAGCGAGACGTGATTTTCCTTGCGACCGGAAACAGCAGTGCTAGATTCGAGAACGTGGTCGCACTGATATCGTTGTTTCCAAAGAAAAGTTACTATTCCGTGTTGTTCAATCTCGTAAAAAACGACTTCAGTGGTAGTGAGGGCGGGAACGGTGAATACAGGAACAGTTCGCAAGCCCGGTTCGTGTTTCTGAACTTGTACCGCGCGGCCATCCGAGATGACGGACTGTCAACTCCAGGAGACTACAGTGACTACGCGTATTACGGAGAACTGGCGGGAAGTCCCGGTGAGGCGTTCCGATCGATAACGCGGGGTGTGAAAACTCAAGTAATCCCAAATCCGAAGGGCGGCACCACTGAACGGCAATTAAAGGATTATGAAGAGGCTATTTCAAGGGATGAAAAAGACCTCCCTAAAGATGCCCAGGCGGCAGCCAAGGATCCGGCCGGAGAGGTCTCGGTCAAGGTCGCGCTGGGTTTTTACAGCCTCGGCGACTGGGAACAAGCCGTCTCTAGCGTCAAGGCAGGGCTCGCCAAGGGTGGGGTGAAGCGGCTGGATGATGCCAACCTGCTGCTAGGTGCCTCCCTCGTGGAACTCGGCAGGCTGGAGGAGGCCAATGCAGCGTTCGACGCGGCGGCGGTGGCGGCCTCGGACCGCTACATGAAAGGCATCGCCGGCTTGTGGAAGGGCATGGTGGGACGTAGCCAGTCACCCGCCCAGGTAGCCAGCCCGGAGGCCTGAGTGCCGCCGGCAGTTGGCGTGTCAAAGGTGTGTTTTGGTATAAGAGCCATCCGTCGTCCCCCCGGCGGTCCAATGCAGAGCGATTGAGGAGTTCAGATTCGTGAAAAAGAACCCGTTTAGAGCCATGTCACTCGCGGCCATGCTTGGCCTCGCGGTCCTTGCCACCGGGGCCGTCATGCAGCCTCAACTGGCCGAGGCGCAGACTGTGGGTGGCTGGCGCAAGGAAGTCGCAGAAAAGGCCCAGGCCGCTCAAGAGGCCGGTCAAGCCGGCAACTACGCCAAGGCGATCTCGCTTCTGAAGGAGGCCAAGGCGAAAGCGCCGTTGTCCGCCGAAGAGGAGCAGGGCGTGAACGAGCTCATGATCTGGGCCGCCAGCGCCTCGCGGGATTATGGACTTCTGGCCTCCACCATCGAGGAGCGCCTGGCTACCGGACGGGTCAAGGGCGCACAGCTGGTCTCGAAGCTCGACATGCTCGCGAAGACCTACTACAGCCAGCGGAACTACTCGAAGGCCGTTGAGACCTTGGACAAACTGGCCAAGGCGCGCGGTTCATCGAACGCGGACGACCTGATCATGCTCGGTCAATCCAACTATGCACTGAAGCGCTACCCGGACGCGGCTCGTACGCTGGAGCAGGCTTACACGGCCGCCCAGAAAGCAAGAAAGCCCGTGAAGGTACAAGTGGAACTGCTTGAAACACTTAATAATTCTTACTTCAGGCTGGGCAACACGGCGAAGCAGACCGAGACGCTGCAGAAGCTGATGGTGGTGCAGCCGAAGGTGGCCCACTTCGAGCAGCTGGTGGTGATCGCGCAGAAGGATGGCGCTGACTCCGTGGCCATGATCAACCTGTTCCGGTTGGGCGACCGCAAGGGCGTCCTGGCCAAGGAACATTATGAAAAATACGCGGAGGCGGCGCTCGATCTGTCCAGCCCAGGGGAGGCCGTCAGGGCCCTTGAGAAGGGCATGGCGGCTGGCGGGATTCCCAAGGATGATCGCAACAACCGTCTGCTGGCCGACTCACGCGCTCAGGTGGAGAAATTGAAGGCCGGCATCGCCCAACAGGAACGCGAGGCCAAGGCCATCGCCAGCGGTGAGTCCGATGCCCGCCTGGCG
>JAURMS010000313.1 GCA_030830595.1 Gammaproteobacteria bacterium
CACCCGCCTGCACAGGCGACAACGCCAAGTTCGATCTGGATCGCCCGCCGACCCTGGCGGGCTGGGGCATGACGACTGCCAACACGCGCCATGTCTCGCAGGACGTGGCCGGGCTGGCTGCCCAGGACGTGCCGACACTGCGACTCAAGTGGGCCTTCGCTTTCCACGGTGCCTCGAGAGCCCGCTCCCAGCCGACCCTGGCCGGGGGCGCGGTGTTCGTGGGCAGCCAGGCGGGGACGGTCTACGCACTCGATCTCGCCACCGGCTGCGTGCGTTGGTCTTTCCAGGCCGATGCAGAAGTCCGCAGTGCACCGGCCATCGAGTCATGGAGGCCGGGAGATGAGGAGGCGCGACCGCGGCTGTTCTTCGGCGACCTCAACGGGGCCGTCTATGGGCTGGAAGCCCTGACCGGCCAGTTACTGTGGAAGGTCGCAGCCAATGACCACCCGCGCACCACCATCACCGGCAGTCCGCGGGTGTTTGAGGGTCGCGTGTACGTGCCACTGTCCTCCACCGAGTGGGCCTCTGCAGCCGACCCGGCCTATGAGTGCTGCACCTTCAGGGGCGGCGTGACCGCCCTCGATGCGGCAGACGGATCGCTGGTCTGGCGCAGCTACACGATCACCGAAGAGCCCGCCCTGACCGGCACCCGCAACTCGGCTGGCGCGCTGCGCCGCGGCCCGGCTGGCGCACCGGTCTGGAACAGCCCCACCATCGATCCCGGTAGGCGCCGCCTCTACGTCGGCACCGGCGAGGCCTACACGTCGCCGGCCGCCAAGACCAGCGACGCGGTGATTGCCTTCGACCTGGACACCGGCAAGCAGCTTTGGCACTACCAGTCGATTCCGGGTGATGCCTGGAACATGGCCTGCTTTATCGGTGGCGGACCCAACTGCCCTGAGGAAAATGGCCCAGACCTCGACATTGGCGCGCCTCCTATCCTCGCCCGGGTAGCAGGCGATAGGGAAGTGCTGCTGGTCGGCCAGAAATCGGCACACGTGTTCGCCCTGAATCCTGACGATGGCGAGCTGCTGTGGCGGGTCAGGCACGGTCGGGGCGGCTTTGCCGGTGGCGTGCACTGGGGCATGGCCTATGACGGCGAAACCCTGTACGCGCCGAATGCCGATACCATATTTCTTGGAACAGAACAGGGCGAGGCAAAGCCTGGGCTGTTTGCCCTGAACCCGGCAGATGGCTCCATCCGCTGGTTCACGCCCAATCCGGACATCTGCCCCGAAGCCCTGAAGCCAGCCTGTGACCCAGGCCTGTCCCCTCCTCCCACCTCCATGCCGGGCGTGGTGTTTGCCGGCGCCTTTGATGGCTGGCTGAGAGCCTACGACTCTGCGAGCGGCAAGGTCATCTGGGCCTTCGACACCGTGCGCGAATTTGAGACGGTGTCGGGCGAGATCGCCCGCGGTGGTTCGATTGAATCAGCCGGTCCGGTCATCGCCGAAGGCCATGTGCTGGTCAATTCGGGTTACCTGTTCGGCGGCCGCATGGCCGGCAACGTGCTGCTGGTTTTCGATGTCGAGAAGCCCTGAAATGTCCACCGAACCAGACAGCCAGAGCCTGATGTCTGCCGAGGTTCAGGCATGCCCCTATGGCTACTACCGGCAATTGCGCGAGCATGCCCCGCTCTATCGCATGCCCGACACCGGGTTCTGGCTGGTCACCTCGTTCGAGCTGGCCCGGGAAATCATTCGCCAACCCGACTTGTTTGCCAGCGGGGTCAGCCCGATGGCCCTGCGACCAGGCGGAGTCCCGCCTGCGGTGATCGACGTGTTCGCCAACGAGGGCTGGCTGCCCAAGGCCTCCTGCTCCACCTCCGACCCGCCGTCACACACCCGGGTGCGCAGCTTTCTCGAACCCCTGTTCACGGCGAAGCGGGTCAGGGACATCACGCCCCTGATCGAAAGGACGGTCGGCGAGCTGATGAAGGGTTGGCCTGACCAACATGAAGTGGAGTTCATCGCTGCGTTTGCCCATCCCCTGCCGATGATCGTCATCGCCGAATTGATCGGCGTGCCCTCCGATAATCTGGCCCGCTTCAAGGCCTGGTCGGATGCCATCGTCGAGCCCTTCAGCATGATGGTGTCGGAAGAGCGTGAAGTGGAATGCGCGCGCCTCGTGGTCGAGATGCAGCACTATTTCAAGGAGCTTCTGGAACAGCGCGCCAGGCACCCTGCTGATGACCTCCTGACAGCGGTCGCGGCGTCTGCCTCACCCGATCAGCAGGGCTTCGACCTTGCCGAACAGTTGACCATACTGACCATCGATCTCCTGGCGTCCGGGAACGAGACCACCACTGCGGCCATTGCCTCCGGCCTCAAGTTGCTGGCTGAGGATCCAGCCACGCTGGCGGCCCTGCGTGCGGAACCTGCACGCCTGGAAACGTTCTGCGAAGAAGTCCTGAGGCTTGAATCACCCGCCCAGGGCATGTTCCGGCGGGTCACGCGGGACACGGTACTGGGCGGCCAGGCCTTGCGCGAGGGCGAGCTGATCAGCCTGCGCTTCGGCGCCGCCAACCGTGACCCGGAACAATTCCCTGACCCGGACCGCATCGACCTCGACAGGCGCCCTGCCGGCAAGCATCTCGCCTTCGGCATCGGGCGCCATCATTGCATCGGCGCACAGTTGGCCAGGCAGGAACTACTGAGCTCCTTCGGCAGGCTGGTCGGACGCTATCGCCGCATCTCGATGGCACCGGGCCGACCGGCACCGGAATACCAACCAAGCTTTTTCGGTCGCAACCTGCGCGAGCTCTACCTCTTCCTCGAGGCCTGACTCAACGCTTGGGCAGGGCCCAGGCCACGACCTCGTCGCCTGCCGGTGACTGGAACCACATGTGGTGTCCAGTCACCATCACCAGAAACTGCCGTCCACCCGCCTCGTAGGTCAGGGGCGTGGCCTGGCCGCCAGCCGGCAGGTCGTCCCGCCACAGCATCTCTCCCGACTGGAGGTCGAAGGCCCGGATGACGTTGTCCATGGTCGCAGCGATGAACACCAGCCCACCGGCCGTGACCACGGGACCACCGAGATTCGGTGTGCCCAGGTTCCATTCGAAGCTGAATGGCAATTGGTCCTCGATGGAGCCCAGCGCCGCCCGCCAGCGAACCTCTCCCTCCGCGGGGTCGACCGCCACCAGTTCACCCCATGGCGGCTTGACGCAGGGCGCACCCCAGGGCGACAGCAGCCAGTAGCGATGCACGCCATAGGGCGTGCCTTCCTGGGCAGCGATGTCCTTACCATTCTCAAGGGTGATTCCAGTTACCCCGGGAATGTCCTTGCGGGGGATCAGCTGCACCACCTGTGGCACACGGTTGAGGTTGATCACCATCAGCTGACGGCGCGGGTCGTAGCCCGGCCCTCCCCAGTTGGCGCCACCCGCGTTGCCAGGCACCAGCAGGGTCCCGGCGCCCATGGTGGGCGGCGTGAAGATGCCCTCGGAACGCAGGCTCGAAATGAGGTCCCGACACTTGCCGCGGTCCCAAAAGGTAAAGCCCCAGGCCTCATCGGGGCTCAGGGAGGTGGGAATCAGTGGCTCCGGCTTCACGGGCCAGGGCTGGGTGGGCGACAGCCATTCTCCCGGCAATGCGCCCTGCGGCGCGGGACGCTCCTCGACGCCGAAGATCGGCTCACCGTTGGTGCGGTCGAGTACAAAGACAAACCCCTGCTTGGTGTTCTGGACCACCGCCGGGATGACCTTTCCTTCCTTGCGGATATCCACCAGCAGCGGCGGCGAGGACACGTCGTAGTCCCAGATGTCATGGTGGATCATCTGGAAATGCCAGCGCAGCTCGCCACTGGTCGCATCGAGCGCCACCAGGGAACTCGAATACAGGTTGTTTCCCTTGCGCTCACCGCCCCAGAAGTCAGGCGAGGCAGAACCTACCGGCGCGTAGATCAGGTTGAGGGCAGCGTCAGCCACCATGGTCGACCAGACGTTGGCCGCACCCGTACGCAATGCGCTGTCGTCCTCCCAGGTGGCATAGGCGGGATCGGCGGGATCACGCGGGATGGGATCAAAGCGCCAGCGCAGTTCGCCGCTGCGTGCATCCAGGGCGAATACCGTGCCCGGGGGCGCGTCG
>JAURMS010000314.1 GCA_030830595.1 Gammaproteobacteria bacterium
GCGTCGCTCCAGCCGATCGTGGCCATCCAGGCCTTCTATCGGATGGTATTAGGGCTCGCCTTGGCGCGCGGCATCGATCCCGACCGCCCGGCCGGCCTGCAAAAGGTCACCCGTACGACTTAGCTCGGCTCAGGGCTTGTCCTCCTGCTGGCCGGTTGGGCGCAAGCCCTCGCCGGCACCCTCCATGCGCATACGAATCTGGGACACCTCAAGCTTGCGACGAACGGCCTCAGCCCAGACGTGGATGGCGCGACTGAGAGCGAGATCATTGTCGATACGGGTGAAGCGCTTCACCCGCTCCTCGTCGGGATCGACCCAGTGATCCATGAGGCGCCCGACCAATTCGCCGGTCTCGGCGTCCACCAGCTCCGCCACCAGCGTCCATTCGCCGGCTGAGCGTGCGTACTGCTCAAGCCTGCCCGGGTACTGGAAATCGGGCGCGTTGAGGCGCATGTCCACCAGCGCCAGCTTGATGCGCAGCACGCCCTTGGCAGGCTCGGTGACGAGAGGATACTTCTTGCCCTGCTGGATTTCGTGGACGAACTTGTCGTACACGGTGCTGGCAAGGTCGGACTGCATTCTCTCGATTTCCTTGTCGGTGACCGAGAAAGCAGAGCCCGGCCGCTTGACGTCCCAGTCCTCGAGGAAGGCGACCGTGACCGGCTCGACGATGACCGAGTCATAGCGGGAGAAATCGGTGGTCGGTCGGAACCAGGCCAGGTCGACGCCCCGCAGATCTTCGAGCTCCAGGCCCGCAGCATCGTACTGCTTGACGGTTTCTTCCCTTGGCATGGCTCCACCCACGCTGCAGCCGCCGATCAGGATCAGCGCCAGGCAGATGACGACACTCAGCGCTACGGATGCGCGCGTTTCCATGGTGTCCTTCCCTTCTATTGTTTCCTGCATGCTAGTCATGGCGTCCTCCATTGACATCGGGGGTTTCCACAGGGCCAGTCAAGGCGGGCGAACCCGCCTGCATCTCCTCGCTTTGAGGATTGTTAATCAGCGAGCTCACCTGCTTCATTTCGGCAATCTCATCGCGCTCCACTCCGACCTTCAGGTCGCGAAATCGCCTGGCTGTAACCAGTACCCGGCTCTCAAGCGACGAGGTGGCCCTGTTGTAAGTGTCTACCGCCTTCTGCAGGTGGCCACCCACACCGGACCAGTGTTCGGCCATCTTGCCGACGCGCTCGTAGAGGGTCTTGCCCAGGTCGGCGATGTCCCGCGCGTTGCGGGCCAGGGCCTCCTGCCGCCAACCAAAGGCGACCGTTCGCAGCAGCGCCACCAGCGTGGTAGGCGTTGCCAGCACCACCTTCTGGATCACCGCCTCCTCCATCAGTTCGGGATCGGCCTGCAGCGCGGCGCTGTAGAACACCTCGCCAGGGATGAACATCACCACGAAGTCCGGCGTTTCCTCGAACTGGTCCCAGTACTGCTTCTGGGACAGCTTGCGGACGTGCTCCTTCACCTGCCGCGCATGATCGGCGAGCTTGGCCTGACGCGCGGATTCATCCTCGGCCTCCAGCGACTCCAGGTAGGCCATGAGCGGCACCTTGGCATCGACGATGACCGACTTGCCGCCTGGCAGGTGTACCCTGAGGTCGGGCCTGAGTTGCCCCGCCTCGGTGGACACCGACGCCTGGGTCTGGAAATCGACGTGCTCCTCCATGGCCGCCATCTCGACCACCCGCTTCAGCTGCAACTCGCCCCAGCGGCCCCGTACCTGGGGTGCCCGCAGGGCGCGTGCCAGGTTGCCGGTTTCATGCTTGAGCTGGTGCTGGCTGTCGCGCAGGTGTTCCAGTTCCTTGGTGATGGCGGCATAGGCGCCCTCGCGCTTGAGCTCGAGGTCACGGATGCGCTCGTCGACCTTGTCCAATGATTCGCGCACCGGCTTGACCAGCTCGGCAATACCCTGCTGACGCTTTTCGAGGTCTCCTCGCGCTTCAGCCTGGGCGGCAGCCATCTGGGCTCGGTGCAACTCAAGCAGTTGCTGGGTATTGGCCTGCAGCGTCTGGGCCGCCAGCGCGCCAAAGCTGTCCTTGAGGCGCGCCTCGTCGGCGAGGTGGCTGCGACCCCAGCTGCGACCGATGCCTAGACCGGCGGCAAAGGACACGATCACGGATCCAAGCAGAATGAGTTCGTTCATACGGGAAGTATGCCCCGGGGGAGGGGCCACCGGGCGACCTGTATGCCCGTACAGGTGCACGAACAGGCCGTATACTTTCCCGGCAAACAAAAAGAGGGCGGGCATGAAAAAGAGGACCTTGGGGAAACACGGGCCGGCGGTGTCGGCTATCGGTCTGGGCTGCATGAGCATGACCCAGGCCTACGGGCCAGGTGACGAGGCCAGCGGCGAGCGTACCCTGCTCAAGGCGCTCGACCTCGGCATCAACTTCTTCGATACCGCGGAGATCTACGGTCCCTACGAGAACGAGCGGCTGGTCGGTAGGGTGCTCGCTCCTCGCCGGCAAGAAGTGGTCATCGCCACCAAGTTCGGCTTCCGCATCGAGAACGGACGGATGGCGGGCGTGGACAGCTCGCCGGCCAACGTGCGCCGGGCGTGTGAAGCCTCGCTGCAAAGACTTGGAACAGACTATATCGACCTGCTGTACCAGCACCGGGTCGATCCCGAGGTGCCCATCGAGGATACGGTGGGGGCCATGGCTCAGCTGGTACAGGAGGGCAAGGTCAGGCACCTCGGACTGTCCGAGGCGAGTGCATCGACCCTGAAGCGCGCCTACGCCGTGCATCCCATCGCGGCGCTGCAATCCGAGTACTCGCTATACGAGCGCAGCGTCGAAGGCCGGATCCTGGACACCTGCCGCCAGCTGGGCGTGACGCTGGTGCCCTATTCACCCCTGGGTCGCGGCCTGCTCACTCCCCAGGTGCCCCGCGCCGAGGCGATCGACGTAGCCGTCGATTATCGGGCCCGGATGCCCCGCTTCCAGGGCGAGAACTTTGACCGTAACCGGCAACTGCTGGGCGTGGTCGAGTCAGTGGCCCAACGCCATCACGCCAGCCTGCCGCAGGTGGCGCTGGCCTGGGTCATGGCCCAGGGCGATGACATCATCCCGATTCCGGGCACCAAGGATCCCGGGAGGCTGGCAGAGAATGCGGCGGCGGCATCCTTGATGCTGACCTCGGAAGACATTGCCGCACTGTCTACCGCCTTCGATCCGCAGGCAGTCGCCGGCGAGCGCTATCCCCCCGGCCTTGAGCGTTACCTCGACAAGGACTGAAAGCATGCGCAGGCTGATCTTCGAAGCCGAACACGAGACCTTCCGCGCCAGTGCAAGGCGGTTTTTCCAAACCGAGGTGGCGCCTCACGGTGAGCGCTGGAGGCAAGTCGGGCAGGTCGATCGGGAGGCCTACCGGAAGGCCGGCGAGCAAGGATTCCTGCTCATGTGGGCCGGTGAGGAATATGGCGGTGCAGGCGTGGAGGACTTCCGCTTCGAACAGGTGTTGATCGAGGAAAATATCCGCTTTGGGGACCCGGGGTTCTTCATGAGCCTGCATTCCCGGCTGGTTGGCCCCTACCTCGGTACGCTGGGCACCGCGGAGCAGAAGCGTCGATTCCTGCCCTCCTGCGTCAGTGGTGAAAGCATCCTTGCCATCGCCATGACCGAGCCGGGCGCCGGCAGCGACCTGGCCGGCATGAAGACCCGAGCAGTCCTGCAGGGCGATCACTGGGTGCTCGATGGCTCCAAGACCTACATCTCGAACGGGCAACTCGCCGACCTGGTGGTAGTGGCCGCCCGCACGTCCGAGGCGCGCCATGGCATCGGGCTGTTCATCATCGAACGGGGCATGCCCGGCTTTGAGCGCGGCAGGCACCTCAAGAAGATCGGCCTGCACGGGCAGGACACGTCCGAACTCTTCTTTCATGGCGTGAAGGTGCCGGCCGGCAACGTGCTTGGCGACCCGGGCCGTGGCTTCCATGCGCTGACGCATTTCCTGGCCGAGGAAAGGCTGCTGGGGGCGGTCACTTACATCGCCAATGCGCAACTGGCCTGGGACCTGACGCTTGAGTGGGCCAGGGAACGACGCTTGTTCGGCAAACCACTGGGGGCCTTCCAGAACACTCGATTCAAGCTAGCCGAGTTGCGTGCTGCCATCGACACCACGCAGACCTTCGTGGATGCCTGCGTCATGGAGCACCTGGCCGGTCGGCTGGACGCCTCGCTGGCTGCCGAAGCGAAGCTGGTTGCCAGCGAACTGGAATTCCGGGCGGCAGACGAATGCCTGCAACTGTTCGGGGGAGCCGGCTACATGGAGGAGTACCGGATTGCACGGCTGTTTACCGATGCGCGGATCTCGCGGATCTATGCCGGTTCCTCAGAGGTCATGAAGGAGATCATTGCTCGGGGCTTCGGCCTGGACGACCGCAAGCTCGTCTAGTTCCCCTTGTACACCACACCCCCCTTCATGACGAAGGGGATGTCTGCCAGCAGGCTGATATTGGCGAGCGGGTCGCCCTCCACAGCTACCAGGTCACCGAACAGCCCAGTCTCGATGGCACCGACCTCCGATTCCCTGCCCAGCGCCTGCGCGGCATTGATGGTCGCCGCCTGCAGGGCCTGCATCGGGGTCATGCCCCATTGCACCATCTTGGCAAACTGCTGGCCATTGCCACCATGCGGGTAGACACCGGCATCTGATCCGAAAACCATGCGAACCCCGGCCTTGACCGCCGCCTGAAAAGCCTGGCGCTGCTTCAGGCCGATGAACTCCTCCTTCTTCAGGGACTCCTCGAAGACTCCATTCCTGCGCCCTTCGGCCATGATGTAGTCATGATTGTGGATATCCATGGAGAACCAGGTTCCGTGCTGGCGCGCGAGCCGGAAAGACTCGTCATCCGCGAGGCTGCAATGCTCAACCGTGTCCACCCCGGCGAGGATGGCCGTATTGATACCGCTGGTGCCATGGGCGTGGGCCGCAACCTTGAGGCCGAGCATGTGAGCCTCGACCACGATAGCCGTCATTTCCTCCAGCGTCAGCTGCTGGGCACCGATGGTCGTGGTCTTCGAGAACACCCCGCCCGTTGCGCAAAACTTGATGGTTTCGGCGCCGTACTTGCGGAGCTTGCGCACCGTGGCGCGCAAGGCCTCGGGGCCATCGGCCACGGCAGGGGCCTCGACATGGATGGAGGGCGGAAATTCGGTGAAGTCGCAGTGGCCGCCCGTGGCCCCGATGGCATAGGTCGCCGGCACGATGCGCGGCCCCGGGATATAGCCACCGTCTATCGCCTGTTTCAGCGCGACATCCGCATAGCCCTCCGCCCCGACGTTGCGGACCGTAGTGAAGCCGGCGTCCAGCGTCATTCTGGCATTCGGGACACCCAGCACCGTCCAGAAGGCATCCGTGTACTCAAGTCCACTGTAGCCGCCGAAGGTCGGATCACTGGTGAGATGCACGTGCATGTCGATCAAGCCGGGCATGAGCGTGTGCCCAGGCAGGTTGACCTGCCGCGCACCCTCGGGAACGGCAGCTGCACCCGAGCCAACCTCCACAATCCGGCCATCGGTGATGACCACGCGCGGCGACTCGACGACCCTGCCCGCGCGCACGTCGATCATCCTCTCGGCGGTCACGATCACGGTATCTGCAGACGACGGCAAACAGGTGACGGCGAGGGCGAGAAAGACCATGATGCGCGACATCGGAAACCTCCAGGTTCAGTGGCCTGACGATGACCGAGCAGGACAGACATTACAAGGGCAACAAGAAATACCTGCCCTCCAAGCCCTGCCAGGCTTGCGGCCGGGAGATGACCTGGCGCAAACGCTGGGCCAGGACCTGGGAGCAGGTGAAGTATTGTTCGGATGCCTGCCGGAGGAGGGGCTAGCCGTTCAACGCTCCAGCGGCAAGCGGATGGCCACGAGGCGCCAGGACAACGAACGCCAGTGACGCCTTTTTCATCCGGTCACCGCGGATCTTTCCAGGAAATACCGGCAGCTGTCACAACCCGAGGACGAGGGCTCGGGCAGCGGCCCGTGCAGGCACTCCACGGCCCGGGTCACCACCTCCTCGACCCAGCCATCCTGGCCCTGGTGCGCAAGCAGGACCGTGTCGAACAGCATGCGGCCAGCGAGGCCCCCTCCATAAAACC
>JAURMS010000315.1 GCA_030830595.1 Gammaproteobacteria bacterium
ACGGTGACGCGGAGCATCGTCCGCTGACATGGCTCGCCCGCTGCGGGTTGCCCTGATAGCCGGCGAACACTCCGGCGACAACCTGGGGGCCGGATTCATCGAGGCGCTGCGCAGGCTTGAGCCGGAGGCCCGCTTCGTGGGCGTGGCAGGGCCCCGGATGGTCGAGGCCGGCTGTGAGCGCTGGGAAGACGCCGACAGCCTCGCGGTCATGGGCCTGTTCGAGGTCCTGCGCCACCTGCCAAGGCTGCTGCGACTGAAACGCCGCCTGGTGACTCGGCTGCTCGCAGAGCCCCCCGACGTGTTCGTCGGCATCGACGCCCCCGAGTTCAACCTGAGCATCGCCCCTGTCCTGCATGCCGCGGGGATTCCCACCGTGCAGTACGTCAGCCCGCAGGTCTGGGCCTGGCGCGAGGGCAGGGTGAAGCGGATGGCGCGCATGCTCGACCTGGTGCTCTGCCTGCTGCCCTTCGAGGCCGAGTTCTACCGGACCCACCGGCTGCGGGCAGAGTTCGTGGGGCATCCATTGGCTGATCGGCTGCCGCTGCAACCGGATCGAAACACGGCGCGTCGCGAACTCGGCCTGCCGGAAGAGGCTACCGTCGTGGCGCTGCTGCCGGGCAGCCGGCGGGGCGAGTATGAGCGACTTTCTGCAGACCTCGCGGGTGCCGCAGCGTGGCTCGCGGGGCAGCGCAGGGGGCTGGTGTTCGCGGCCCCCATGGCCAGCGAGGGCGCGCGCAAGTGTTTCGCCGCGGCACTCGAGCGCGAGGCCCCCGGAGTCGACTGCCTGCTGGTGAATGGGCAGGCCGCGCGGGTCATGAGCGCCGCCGACGTGGTGGTCACGGCCTCCGGCACCGCCACGCTGGAGACGCTCCTGTGCAAGCGGCCCATGGTGGTGGTGTATCGCCTCGGCGCCGCCACCGCGTGGGCGCTGAGGCGCCTGCGATTGGTGAAGTCCACCTTTTTTTCCCAGCCCAACCTGCTGGCCGGCTCGGCGTTGGTGCCGGAATTGTTCCAGGAGGCCGTCTCGGCCGAGAGCGTGGGCCGTGAGGTCCTGCGCTGGCTGGACTCGCCGGACGCGGTGGCCGACCTCGAGCAGGTTTTCCTGGGCATCCACCAGACGCTTCGGCGTGGAGCCAGCGAGCGGGCGGCGGAGGCGGTGCTGGCACTGCTGCGCGACAGGGGAGGCTGAGGAACATGCTGGTTGCCGGGGTCGATGAAGCCGGTCGCGGCCCCCTGGCCGGCCCGGTGGTGGCTGCCGCGGTCATCCTGGATCCGCAGCGACCCATCGCCGGGCTGGGTGATTCCAAGGCACTGAGTCCCGCGCGCCGTGAAGTGCTGGAGCCGGTCATCTTTGCCCAGGCGCTGGCCTACGGTGTAGGGTTGGCCCAGCCGGAGGAAATCGACCGGTTGAACATCCTGCAGGCGACTTTGCTCGCCATGCGACGGGCGCTCGAGGCGCTGGCCACCCTGCCCGAGCTGGTGCGGGTGGATGGCAATCGCTGCCCCGACCTGACCGGTTCGCGGATTGTCTGCCCGGTGACGGCCGAGGTCCGCGGGGATGCCCGTTTCGAGGAGATCATGGCGGCCTCCATCCTTGCGAAGGTGCACCGAGATCGGCTCATGGTGGGGGCAGCTGGCCACTACCCGGGCTATGGCTTCGAGGTGCACAAGGGCTATCCCACCCCGGCGCACCTGCGTGCACTGGACCAATTAGGGCCCAGTCCGCTGCACCGCATGAGCTTCGGCCCGGTAAAATCCAGGGCATGACCGGCTTCGTCCATCTCAGGCTGCACACCGAGTATTCGCTGGTCGACGGCGTAGTCAGGGTGGATGCCCTCATGGGCGCGGTGGCCGCAGCGGGCATGCCGGCGGTGGCCGTGACCGATCGCTCCAACCTGTTTGCCCTGGTGAAGTTTCACAGCGCTGCCCAGAAGGCGGGCATCAAGCCCCTGATCGGGGTGGATCTTCTCATTGGCGAGCCGGAGGGACAGGGTGAGCCCAGCGGACTGACCCTGCTGGTCCAGGACGCCAAGGGCTTTCGCAACCTCACCCGCCTGATCTCGAGGGCGTGGCAGGAAGGGCAGCACAGCGGCCAGCCGGTGGTGGAGCGAAGCTGGCTGACCGCAGAAGCCATCGAGGGCCTGCTGGCCTTGTCCGGAGGCCGCGAGGGTGACGTGGGTCGGGCGCTGCTGGCCGGGCGTCGCGACGAAGCCCTGGCGCTGCTGCGCGGCTGGCAGGCCTTGTTCGGGGACCGTTATTACCTGGAACTGCAGCGCACGGGGCGGCCGGGCGAGGAGGACTGTATCGCTGGTTCGCTGCTGCTGGCGGTGAAGCGCGGCGTGCCGGTCGTCGCCACCAACGACGTGCGCTTCATCGCGCGCGACGATTTCGAGGCGCACGAGGCGCGCGTGTGCATCCACGAGGGCACGCTGCTCGCCGACGCCGCGCGGCCCCGCCGCTACAGCGAGCAGCAGTACCTGCGTTCGCCGCAGGAAATGGCCAGGCTGTTCGCCGACCTGCCCGAGGCGCTCGAGAATTCCGTCGAGATCGCGCGGCGACTGAACCTCGAGGTGCGGCTCGGCAAGCCGTCGCTGCCCGCGTATCCGGTCCCCGCGGGCCGCAGCATCGAGGACCACCTGCGCGAGGAGGCG
>JAURMS010000316.1 GCA_030830595.1 Gammaproteobacteria bacterium
AAAGTCTTATTTGTTTGCATGGGCAACATCTGTCGATCCCCCACCGCAGAGGCGGTGTTCCGGCAGGCCGTGGAACTGGAAGGCGAGGGACTCAAAATCCACATCGACTCCGCCGGCACCCATGGTTATCACGTGGGAGATCCCCCCGATCCGCGCACGATTGCCGCGGCTCGCCGTCGTGGCATCGAGATGGGACATCTGCGCGCGAGGGAGGTCAGTGCCGACGACTTTCACGCCTTCGACCTGCTCATCGCCATGGACGAGGCCAACCTGGCGCAGTTGCGCCGAGTCGAACCACGTACTCACTCGGCGATGGTGCGCCTGTTCATGGAGTACGCACCCGAGGCGGGCCACCGTGAAGTGCCCGATCCCTACTACGGTGGCGCTGCCGGTTTCGAGCAGGTGCTCGACCTGGTAGAGGCCGCTTCACGCGGCTTGCTGGCTGAATTGAAGGGCAGGGGAGCGCCGGGCCGCTGAGGCCCGGCGCCTCGCGTTCAATCCCCAGGGCCGAAGCTCTGCGGGCCGGAACTGGGGCCCGATGACCACACCGTGTAGCTCGGGCCGGCTGCAGGCCGGGGCTTGTCCTCCGCTGGGGCCGATGGTGCCTGTGTGGCGGGCGCCTCCGACTCGTCCCGCAGGATCGGGAGCGGCTGGGTAACGCTTAGGGGGTCTTCCTCGCCAGCGGCGAAGGACATCTGACCAGGACCCGACTGCTCCTGCCCGGCCTGACCGCCGAACTCACGACCCTCGCGGCTGCCGCCACGGCCGCGGCCGCGTCCACGCCTCCGTCGCTTCTTGCGCTCGAATTCCTGCCCTGCCTCGCCTGCGCCGGGCCCACCCTCGGCGCCAGTCGCCAACTGCTCCGATGCAGCGGCTGGCTGCTGGGCTTCGAGGTCCGCGGGCCGTTCCCTGAGCTGTTCTGTCCTCGGCGGTCGACTGCGATCGCGATCCCCACGGTTGTCCTGGCGCGCGCGACGGGCGTCTCCCTGTTGCCTCTCGCCGGCCTGGGGTCGCTCGCCGCCAGCTGGCCGCTCGGTACGCGGTCGATCACGATCACGATCGCGATCCCTGTCCCGATCACGACCCCGTTCACGATCCTTGTCACCACGTTCGTGGCGGCCCTCGCTACGGCCCTCGCCGCGTCCACGGCGGGCGCCGTTGCGGCCGTCTCGACCGCCACGACCGTCGCGGCCATCGCGACCCTCGCCGCGTCGACCGCCGTCCCGGCGCGAACGACCTGGCGAACGGGCGTCGTCCCGGGGTTCGCTGCTGCCACCAATCCCTAGCCAGGCCTTGATCAGGCCCCAGAGTCCGCCGCGGGACACGAATGTCGACTGGGCGGGGGCGGGTGCGGCCGCCACCGGGGTCGGTGCCGCCGTGGTCGGCAGGATGGTCTGCACGGCTGGGGCTGGCGCGCTTGCAGTCTTCTCTGCGCTTTTCTGGAAGTCGATTTCCACCGGCGCCTGTTCGGCAAGCCGGAAGCTGATCCCCGAGTTCTCGGGCAGGCTCACCTCGTCGTCGCGCACTCGCTTGATCAGGTAGTTCGGGGTCTGGATGTTCGGGTTCGGCACCAGGATGATCTCGGCACCGCTGCGCGCCTCGACCTGCCGCAGTGCCTCACGCTTCTCGTTGATCAGGAAAGTGGCCACGTCGACCGGCAGCTGGGCGATGACCCGCGCCGTGCGCTCCTTGCGGGCTTCCTCGCCGATCAGGCGCAGGACGGCGAGTGCCAGCGAATCGACGCTGCGGATGGTGCCCATGCCGCTGCAGCGTGGGCACGCAGCGTGGGTGGCTTCACCCAGCGACGGACGCAGCCGCTGGCGAGACATCTCCAGCAGTCCGAAGCGGGAGATACGGCCGATCTGGATCCGGGCCTTGTCCGCTCGGACCGCATCACGCAGGCGGTCTTCCACCGCCTGCTGGTTCTTCTTCGACTCCATGTCGATGAAGTCGATGACGATCAGGCCGCCGAGGTCACGCAGGCGCAGCTGCCGGCCGATTTCATCGGCTGCCTCGAGGTTGGTGTTGCAGGCCGTGGTCTCGATGTCTCCGCCACGGGTTGCACGGGCAGAGTTGATGTCGATCGAGACCAGTGCCTCGGTGTAGTCGATGACCACGCTGCCGCCAGAGGGCAGGGTGACCGTGTGCGAGTAGGCCGACTCGATCTGGCTCTCGATCTGGTATCGGGTGAAGAGCGGCACGTCGTCGGAATAGAGCTTGATCGAGCGCACAACGTCTGGCGTCATAAAGCGCTGCACGTACTCCACGGCGCGCTGGTGGGCGCCGGGTTCGTCGATAAGCACCTCGCCGATGTCGTCGGAGTAGTAGTCGCGCAGGGCTCGGGTGACAGCATCACCCTCCTGGTAGATCAGAAAGGGTGCCGGACGCTGGCCGGCAGCATCGATGATGGCGTCCCAGTTGGTGCGCAGGTTGTCGAGGTCCCACTGCAGCTCCTCGGGGGCGCGGCCCACTCCAGCGGTGCGCACGATGGCGCCCATGCCGTCGGGGATGACCAGGTGGCTCAAGGCATCACGGGTCGCGTCGCGATCCTCGCCCTCGATGCGGCGCGACACGCCGCCCGCCTTCGGATTGTTCGGCATCAGCACCAGGAAGCGGCCGGCCATGCTGATGAAGGTGGTCAGTGCGGCGCCCTTGGTGCCGCGCTCTTCCTTCTCCACCTGGACGATCAGCTCCTGGCCTTCGTGGAGCACGTCCTTGATGTTGAAGCGTGCGCCGGGCGCCGGCTGGAAACGGAAATATTCGCGGGCGACTTCCTTGAGGGGCAGGAAGCCCTGCCGTCCGGAGCCGTACTCCACGAAAGCCGCCTCGAGGCTGGGCTCGACACGGCTGATGCGGGCCTTGTAGATGTTGGCCTTCTTCTGCTCGCGTGACGGAATTTCTATCGAAAGATCGTAGAGCCGCTGGCCGTCAACCAGCGCTACGCGCAACTCCTCCTGCTGGGTTGCGTTGACAAGCATTCTCTTCATGGTCCCCATCCGTTGACGTGGGGGCCTGCGAGTCTGGACCTCGATCCTGCCAGCTTGCGCCGGTGGCAATGTGCGGGGGAAGTTGCATGCCTTGAGAGCTCTGTACTCTTCCGCGGACCTCGCCTCTCGGGGCGCGGGTCCAGACTTTCGGCCGGGCGATGGCCTGGTTGACCAGGACCAACTAACATGCGGCGCCTGCCCGGAGTGGGCTCACGGGGGGCCGCGCTATCGACTGGGGCCGGGCGGCTCAACCTCGCGGTACCCGCGCGCCCTGCGACCGGCTGTGATCTTAACGGAATACGTATCAGAAAATCAATATGTTAGGGGATCGAGTGGCGGAGGTGCAACAAGTCGAGGTCAGCGAGGGGGACGCCGGACAGCGCCTCGACAACCTGCTGCTGCGCGAACTGAAGGGCGTTCCGCGCAGTCACGTCTATCGCCTGCTCAGACGCGGGGAGGTGCGGGTCAACGGCAAACGGGCCAAACCCGAGACGCGTCTCACAGCCGGCGACCGCGTACGCATTCCGCCCGTGAGGCAGGAGGCATCGCCCCCCGGGCAGGCTGAGCCATCCGGTCGGGTGGTGGCCGGGATCGAGGCCCGGGTGATCCACGAGGACGAGCGCCTGATCGTGATCGACAAGCCGAGCGGCCTGGCCGTTCATGGCGGATCCGGCCTGGCCTTCGGGGTGATCGAGGCGCTGCGCGCGGCGCGTCCCGGCAGCCGACTGGAGTTGGCTCACCGGCTCGATCGGGACACCAGCGGCGTGCTGCTCGTGGCCAAGGGCGGCGTCGCCCTTCGACACCTGCATGCGCTGCTGCGGGAGGGCCAGGTAGCCAAGCGCTACCTCGCACTGGTCAAGGGTCGCTGGCGCCTCGGCAAGAAGCGTCTCGACCTGCCCTTGGCCACCAGCCACCGCCAGGGCGGTGAACGGACGGTGCGGGTCCATGCCGACGGCAAGCCGTCGGTGAGCGTGTTCGACCCACTCGAGCGTCTCGGTGAGTTGGCCACGCTGATGCGGGTCGATCTGGAGACCGGGCGTACGCACCAGATCCGCGTGCATGCCGCCTATTCCGGGCACCCGGTCGCGGGCGACGACAAATACGGCGATCGCGACTTCAACCAGCGGCTGCGGGAGCTGGGGCTTCGGCGCCTGTTCCTGCACGCACACCGGCTGGAGTTCGTCTGGCCCGATACGGGCCAACGCTGCGAGTGGACGTCGCCGCTGCCGGCAGAGCTGGAGAGCGTGCTGGAGCGCCTGCGCTAGCGATCCGCCAGCGGGTCGAGCCCGGCTCGACGCAGGGTCCCGGCCAGCCAGATCAGGGGCAGGCCAATCAGCGCGGTCGGATCCTCGCTCCTGATCGACTCGAACAGGGCGATGCCGAGGCCTTCGCACTTGAAGCCGCCGGCGCAGTCGAGGGGCCGCTCCAGCGCCACGTAGCGCTCCACCTCCCGACGCTCGAGCACCCTGAAATGAACCCGGGTCGAGTCAAGATGCAGAAGCGTTGCGCCTGAACCGGGTTGAATCACCGCCACTGCGGTGAGGAACTCGACCACCTGGCCGCTGCAGGAGAGCAGCTGGCCGATGCACCGCTCGACGCTCCCTGGCTTGCCGAGCACCTCGTCCCGGCAGACCGCCAACTGATCCGAGCCGATGATGCAGGCCTCGTCTCGCAGGCTGGCCACGGCGGCTGCCTTGGCGCCTGCCAGCCGCGTGACCAACTCCCGGGGTGTTTCTCCCGGGCGGGCCGACTCGTCGACGCCCCCGACCAGCACCTCGAACGGCAGGCCCAGGCGTTCCAGCAGGGCCTTCCTGTAAGGTGAACCGGAGGCCAGGATGAGTGGGGTGGTCATGTTTCAACAACCTTCAAAAACAAGGATTTGAGGGCTGTTTCTCTTTGACAGGGAGGCCCTGCGACCCTATTATACGCGACCCATGTCTGGGTCCGGACACGAGCAGTTGGACGTGAACACGCTGGCTGCCGAGCGCCAGGTCGTGAGGCGCCATTATCGCGCCCCCGAGCTGCCGAGGCTCGCCGAGGCCGGACTGGACGGAACGGGATGGGTCGATGTCGTGCTCCGCTTCAGTGCGGTGGGCGATGGGAGAGTCGGGTGCGACCTGGCCCTCTCCGGCTCGCTGACCCTGCAGTGCCAGCGTTGCCTGCAGCCTTACGAGCAGGCCCTGGCAGGGTCCAGCCGCCTGGTGTTCGTGGAAGACGGCAGCGACGAGCCGGGTGGCGAAGCCGACGAGACCGAAGCCTATCCCGTCAAGGCCGGGTGGCTCGATCTCATGGAGCTGGTCGAGGAAGAGGCCTTGTTGGCGGTGCCCCTGGTGGCGCGTCACGAGCCCGACGCCGAGGGTTGCGGCGGCGACCATGAACACGTGGCGGACGATCGCGCGGAGGAGGAGCCTCGCCAGCGACCGTTTGCAGGGTTGAAGGATTTGCTCAAGTCTTAGGTTCATTCAGCGGAGTAGAGAAAATGCCCGTTCAGAAAAGTCGTCGCACCCCCTCCACCCGGGGCATGCGTCGTGCGCATGACAAGCTGGCCAAGCCGGCGTTGTCCAAGGATCCCACCACCGGCGAGACGCACCTGCGTCACCGCATCAGCCGCGATGGCTATTACCGCGGCAAGCGGGTCATCGAGGTGCCGGTCGAGGGCGAAGAGAGCTAACGGCCAGGGGTCGCCCAAGTGCCCCATTCCAGGATAGCCGGTACCGGCAGTTACCTCCCGGCCAGGTTGGTGACCAACGCCGACCTGGAAAAGATGGTCGAGACCAGCGACGAGTGGATCCGCACTCGCACGGGGATCGAGCGCCGGCACCTGGCGGCTCCCGAGGAAACCAGCTCGGTGCTCGCCGAGCATGCGGCCCGCCGTGCGCTGCGCTCGGCCGGGCTGACCGTCGAGGACGTCGACTTCATCGTGGTGGGCACCACGACCCCAGACCTCGTGTTCCCCAATACCGGAACCTTGCTGCAGCAGCGGCTCGGCATCCACAACTGCCCGGCCTTCGCGCTGGAGACTGCCTGCAGCGGCTTCATCTACGCCCTGTCTGTGGCCGACAAGTTCGTCCGCGCCGGCGAGGCCAAGTGCGCGCTGGTGGTCGGCACCGAGTGCCTGAGCAGGATCGTCGACTGGAACGACCGCGGCACCTGCGTGCTGTTCGGGGACGGTGCCGGGGCGGTGGTGCTGACCCCCTCCACCGAACCCGGCATCATTGCCACCCACCTGCACTCCGACGGCAAGTACCAGGACCTCCTGAAGTTCCCCTACGGTCCGTCGTCGGGCTTCGACCAGCTGCGTGCCGGCGTGCCAGCCGGTATCACCATGCAGGGCAACGAAGTGTTCAAGGTGGCCGTGCGCACGCTCTCGCGCCTGGTCGATGAGACCCTGTCCAAGAACGGCATCAACAAGGACCAGATCGACTGGCTGGTGCCTCACCAGGCCAACCTGCGCATCATCCAGTCGGCGGCGGACAAACTGGACATGCCGATGGAGAAGGTGATCGTCACCGTCCAGGATCATGGCAACACTTCTGCGGCCTCCATCCCGCTGGCGCTCGATACGGCCGTCCGCGATGGCCGCATTCGCCGCGGTCAGTTGCTGCTCATGGAAACCTTCGGTGGTGGTTTTACCTGGGGCTCCGCGCTGGTCAGGTTCTAAGATGCGTTGCGTTAAACGCTGGTCGGCCCTGTTGTGCTGGGCATTGATCTCCTCCCCATCGGCGCTGGCTGATCGCTACCCCCTGGAGCCCGCAGGCGGTGACCTGATCGGTGAACCACGCCAGGCCAGTGCCCGCCACGAGGACACCCTGCTCGACCTTGCGCGACGCTACAAGCTCGGCTACGAGGAGATCATCAATGCCAACCCGGGCGTGGATCCCTGGATGCCCGGGGCCGGGGTGCGCATCGAGCTGTCCAAGCTGCGCATCCTGCCGGCGGCCGAACGGCGCGGCATTGTCATCAACCTGCCTGAGCACCGGCTGTATTTCTTTACCCCTGACGGTACCGAGGTCTACAGCTACCCGGTGAGCATCGGCAAGATGGACTGGAACACCCCCCTCGGCGCCACCCGGATCGTGTCCAAAGTGAAGGACCCGCCGTGGTACCCGCCTGAGTCGGTGCGCCGCGAACACGCGGCCAAGGGCGACATCCTGCCGGCCGTGGTGCCGGCAGGGCCGGATAATCCGCTGGGCCGTTATGCCATGCGGCTCGGGATACCAGGCGGGGCCTACCTGATTCACGGTACCAATCGCCCGGCCGGTGTGGGCATGCAGGTCACCCATGGGTGCATGCGGCTCTACCCGGAGGACATCGAGGCGCTGTTCGGCATGGCGGCGGTGAATACCCCGGTCGCCATCGTCAACCAGCCGTTCAAGGTGGGCTGGCGCGATGGCCGTCTCTGGGTGGAAGTTCATCCCGCACTCAAGGAAGACGTGGTCGAGCCTCCCACCATGACCGACCTCGCCAGGCTGGTCGTTGAAGCTGCTCGCCAGTCATTGGTGCCGATCGACTGGTCAGCCGTACAGCAGGCCTATCTCGAGACGCGCGGCATGCCGGTTCCCGTCACCGTGTCCGACGCGCTCACTGCCCGCGAGGTCGACACCAAAAAGAAAGGCCCCGCGGCGTAAACACCGCGAGGCCCTTCGTCGAAGGTTCCGGGTCGATTACTTGGACATCGACTTCTGGAACATGCGATCGATCTTCTCGTTGGTCGCATCGCAGCACTGCTGGCTGGCCTGAGCGGCC
>JAURMS010000317.1 GCA_030830595.1 Gammaproteobacteria bacterium
ACGCCGGTCGGCGCCTTTCAGGGCTGCTTTGCATCGGTGACCGCCACGGAACTCGGCGGCCACGCTATCAAGGGGGCATTGGATGCAAGTGGGCTGGAAGCCACCGACGTCGGCGAGGTCATCATGGGCTGCGTGCTACCCGCCGGTCTTGGCCAGGGACCGGCGCGTCAGGCCTCCCTCGCGGCCGGGATCCCCGAGTCCACGCCCTGCGTGACCCTGAACAAGCTCTGTGGGTCGGGGATGAAGGCCGTCATGGCGGCCTGCGACTCGCTGCGCAACGGGGACATCGAGACGGCCGTGGCCGGCGGGCTGGAATCGATGACCAACGCGCCCTACATGCTGCTCAAGGCCCGCAGCGGCTATCGACTGGGTCACGGCGAGCAGCTGCTGGACCACATGTTCCGGGACGGCCTGCTGAGCCCCTGGGACGGCAAGCCCATGGGCTGCTTCGCCGATGCCACCGCCGCCCGCTACGGCTTCACTCGCGAGGAGCAGGACGCCTATGCCGCCGAATCGGTGCGCCGCGCCATGGCAGCCATCGAAGGCGGGGCGTTCGTCGCCGAGATCACGCCGGTCGAGGTGGCCGGCCGCAAAGGCTCCACCCTCATCGACCGTGACGAGACCCCCTTCACCTGCGACATCAGCAAGATCCCGACCATGCGGCCCGCCTTCTCCAAGGATGGCACGGTGACCGCCGCAAGTTCCTCCTCGATCTCGGACGGCGCTGCAGCCCTGGTGCTGGCGACCGAGACCGCCGCCGCGTCAAGGGGACTGAAGCCGGTGGCAAGGATCCTGGGTTACTCCACCCATGCCCAGGCGCCCGAGTGGTTCACCACCGCGCCGGTCACGGCGATCGACAAGTTGATGAAGAAGCTCGGCTGGCAGGTTTCAGACGTGGATCTCTTCGAGATCAACGAGGCTTTTGCCACCGTCACCATGGCGGCCATCCGGGATTGCGGGCTCGACCCTGCGAAGGTGAACGTGAACGGTGGCGCCTGTGCCCTGGGTCATCCGGTGGGGGCCACCGGCGCGCGGATCACCACCACACTGATCCATGCCCTGGCAACACGCGGCCTGAAGCGCGGTATCGCCAGCCTGTGCATTGGCGGGGGCGAGGCCACGGCGCTCGCGATCGAACTGGCCTGAGCAACGGGGTCAGGGCGCTCCACCCACCACGGTATCGGGGCTCAGACCCGCCTGCTCAAAGCCGCGGCGAAAATCCTCGATGTGGCGGCGCATCCAGCTCGCCGCCTCATCGGGGTTCCCGGCATCCAGCGCCGCGCAGAGTGCCGCCTGGGCGGCCGCGATCCGGCGCGGCGCCTGCGGCAGGATGTCGATGATGCGCGCGAGGCCAGGCTCCAGTAGCCGCACCAGCGGCTCGTGAGCGACCACGAACACGGGGTTCGAGGTACAGGCACCCAGCAGCCTGAAGAAGCTGCCCACCGTGGCGACCCGGTCCGGGTCAGCCATGTCCCTTCCGGAAAATGCCGCCGCGAGGGCGCGTAATTCGGCGCGCTGTCCGGGTGTGGCGCGCCTCGCCGCCGCTGCCGCGATCGCCGGTTCCACGGCCAGGAGCGCCTCCCAGACATCGGCAAAGCGCGCCCCGTGCAGGGTCAACGCAGCACTCACCCCGAGGCTCAGCACGTCCATGGCCGGACGGGCGATCAAGAGCTTCTTGCCGCCACCGGGACGCTCCAGGAGTCCGGCCGACTGCAGATGTCGCAGGGCCTCGCGAAGCGTGGAACGGTTCACGCCCAGCTGGCCGGCCAAGGCGGTCTCGGTCGGCAGGGCGTCTCCCGGGGCCAACTCGCCGGCCAGAATCCGGCCGCGAATCACCTCCGCCAACTTGAGGTAGGCAGGCGCCCGATCCAGGGGTCGGAAGCTGGCCGGGCTGGTCCGCGCGGGTGTGGCTTTGGCTTGCATGGTTTGTGGGATTGTCGGACAATTAAGGGCGTTAGGCAAGCAGAGAGACACGCTGACCATGTTTGATATCGAACTCGATTTTGGGCTGGGCGAGCGCGCTGACGCCCTGCGCGAGGCGGTCCGCGAGTTCGCCAGGCGGAGGATCGCTCCACTGGCCGATAGCATCGATCGCGACAACCGCTTTCCCCGCGAACTCTGGCCCGAACTTGGTGAGATGGGCCTGTTGGGCCTGACCGTCGAGGAAGCCGATGGGGGCATGGGTTTCGGCTATCTCGAGCATGTCATCGCCATGGAGGAAATCAGCCGCGCCTCCGGCTCGGTCGGGCTGTCTTACGGTGCCCACTCGAACCTCTGCGTCAATCAGATCCGCCGGTGGGGAACGGCAGAGCAGAAGGCTCGCTACCTCCCCCGCCTCATCTCCGGGGAACACGTCGGCGCCCTGGCGATGAGCGAGGCCGGGTCTGGATCCGACGTGGTGGCCATGAAGCTGATGGCCACCCCCCATGAGGGCGGCTTCCTGCTCAACGGCAGCAAGATGTGGATCACCAACGGACCGGTGGCAGACACCCTGGTGGTCTACGCCTCGGAAGCACCCGGGTCGGGGCCTGCAGCCATCACCGCCTTCCTGGTGGAGCGCGGCACGCCCGGTTTCAGCACCTCGCCCAAGCTCGACAAGCTGGGCATGCGCGGATCGGATACCTGTGAACTGGTGTTCCAGGACTGCCTGATTCCTGCCAGCCAGGTACTGGGCAGGGTCGGAGGCGGCGCGCAAGTGCTGATGAGCGGCCTCGACTATGAGCGCGTGGTGCTGGCCGGCGGCCCACTGGGCCTGATGCGAGCCGCGCTGGACCTGGTCGTCCCTTACCTGCACGACCGGCGCCAGTTCGGCAGGCCGATCGGCGAGTTCCAGTTGATGCAGGGCAAGCTCGCTGACCTCTACACGGCGTTCAATGCCTCCAGGGCCTACGCCTACGCCGTTGCGCGAGCCTGCGACGCGGGTCGCACCACCCGCTTCGACGCTGCCGCCTGCCTGATGCTGGCCTCGGAGAATGCGGTCAAGGCCGGACTCGAGGCCATCCAGTGCCTGGGCGGCAACGGCTACATCAACGACTATCCGGCGGGCCGTCTGCTGCGCGACGCCAAGCTGTACGACATCGGTGCCGGTACCAACGAGATTCGCCGTATGCTGATCGGGCGCGAACTGTTCAAGGCCACGGGCTGAATACATGGGCATCCTTTCGAGCACCCTCAACGCCAGGGACCCGGAGACGCTGGCCAACCACGAGGCCCTGCGAGTGCTGGTGGACGACCTGCGCGAGCGCCTGGCGGCGGTGGCCGCTGGGGGCGGCGCCGAGCCCATGCGACGCCACGTCGAGCGAGGCAAACTGCCGCCGCGCGAGCGGATCGAGGCGCTGCTGGATCCGGGCAGTCCCTTCCTGGAACTGGCGCCGCTGGCCGCACAGGGCCTCTACGGAGGCGATGCCCCCGCGGCCGGCATCGTGGCTGGCATCGGCCGGGTGAAGGGGCGGCAGGTCATGGTGGTGGCCAACGACGCCACCGTGAAGGGTGGCACGTATTTCCCGATGACCGTGCGCAAGCACCTGCGGGCGCAGGAGGTGGCGGCAGAAAACCGCCTGCCCTGCGTTTACCTGGTGGACTCCGGCGGCGCCTTCCTGCCCCTGCAGGACGAGGTCTTCCCCGACCGGGAGCACTTCGGGCGCATCTTCTACAACCAGGCGCGCATGTCGGCGCAGGGCATCCCGCAGCTGGCGGTGGTGATGGGTTCGTGCACGGCAGGTGGCGCCTACGTGCCGGCCATGTGCGACGAGAGCATCATCGTGCGCAATCAGGGCACCATCTTTCTGGGGGGACCGCCCCTGGTGAAGGCCGCCACCGGCGAGGTCGTGGATGCCGAGTCACTCGGCGGTGGCGACGTCCATGCCCGCCACTCGGGCGTCGTCGACCACCTGGCCGAGAACGATGCCCACGCGCTGGCCATGGCGCGGGACGCCATCGGCGCACTCGAGGCACCCGCGGGCAACTGGCTGGAGCAGGGACCGCCGCGCGAACCTCAGGTGGATCCTGCTGGGCTCTATGGCGTGATTCCCCGTGACCTGCGCACGCCCTACGATGTCCGCGAGGTCATCGCTCGGCTCGTCGACGGCTCGGAATTTCATGAGTTCAAGGCCCTGTACGGCAAGACCCTGGTGTGCGGGTTCGCCCGCCTGTGGGGGTACCCGGTAGCCATCCTGGCCAACAACGGCATCCTGTTTTCCGAGTCGGCCCTCAAGGGGGCGCACTTCGTGCAGCTGGCAAACAGAAGGCGGACTCCCCTGCTCTTCCTGCAGAACATCACCGGCTTCATGGTCGGTAAGCGCTACGAGAACGCCGGGATCGCCCGCGACGGCGCCAAGCTGGTCACGGCCGTGGCCTGCTCCAGCGTCCCGAAGCTGACCGTGATCATCGGCGGCTCGTTCGGGGCAGGCAACTACGCCATGTGCGGGCGCGCCTACGGTGGGCGCTTCCTGTGGAGCTGGCCGAATTCCCGAATCTCGGTGATGGGCGGCGCGCAGGCCGCGCAGGTGCTGGCCTCGGTGCGCCGCGACGCGACCGAGCTGCGCGGCGGGACCTGGCCCGATGCCGAGCAGGCCCAGTTCATGGACGGCATCCGGAACCAATACGAAGAGCAGGGAAATCCCTATCACGCCAGCGCCCGGTTATGGGATGACGGCATCATCGATCCGCTGGAAACGCGTCGCGTCCTGGGCCTCGCCCTGGGGGTGATCGCCGCAGGACCCGAGCCGGCAGCGGAGCGTTACGGCATCTTCAGGATGTGAGGCAGTCATGAGCGAGTCGGAGACCCCGTGGGTGCTGTCGTCGCGCGACACGCGTGGCGTGGTCACCCTCACCCTCAACCGGCCGGCGCGTCACAACGCCCTGTCCGAGGCCCTGCTGGATGACCTTCAGGGGCAGCTCACCGAGCTGGCGACGGACGACTCGGCACGGGTGGTGGTGCTCACCGGCGCCGGGGCCAGCTTCTGTGCGGGCGCGGACATTGGCGAAATGCGCAGCGCTTCGCCCGAGCGGCTCGGCCGGGTGCTGGCCAGCCTCGATGCGCTGCCCCAGCCGACGGTCGCGCGGGTGCAAGGTAATGCCTTCGGCGGCGCGCTGGGCCTGATTGCCGCCTGCGACATCGCCGTGGGTGGCGAGGACATCCAGCTCGTCTTCAGCGAAGTCCGACTCGGCATCGTTCCGGCCATGATCGCCCCCTACGTGCTGCGGGCCGTCGGGGCGCGCACTGCTCGCCGCCTGTTCCTGACGGCCGAACGCTTCAACGGCAGGGAGGCCGCCAAGATCGGCCTGCTGCACGAGGCCATGCCACCGGACGCACTCGACTCCCGCGCCGCACAGCTCGTGGACCAACTCCTGCTGGGCGGACCCCAGGCGCAGGCGGAGGCCAAGCAGCTGGTGACCCAGGTAGCGGGGCGCGATCCGTTGCGGGACGGCGCCGTTCGCCAGGAGACAGAGGACCGGATCAACCGCCTGCGCGCCTCTGCCGAAGGCCAGGAGGGCCTGACCGCTTTCCTCGAGAAACGACCGCCAGGCTGGACGAGGTAAGACCATGATCCGTCGCCTGCTCATTGCCAACCGTGGCGAGATCGCCTGCCGGATCGTGGCGACCTGTCGTCGGCTGGGCATCCACTCCATCGCCGTCTACAGCGAGGCAGACCGCGGAGCGCGGCATGTCCGGCTCGCCGACGAGGCACACCTGATTGGCCCGGCGACTGCCAGCGAGTCCTACCTCAATGGGCAGCGAATCATCGAGGCCGCGCTCGCCAGCGGTGCCGACGCAGTCCATCCGGGTTACGGCTTCCTGTCCGAACATGCCGGCTTCGCCCGTTCCTGCGCGGCCTCCGGGTTGGTATTCGTCGGCCCGGCGCCGGAGACCATCCGCTTGATGGGACTCAAGCAGGAGGCCAAGGCCCTGGCTGCCGAGGCGGGGGTCGACGTCCTGCCCGGCTACTACGGCGAGGACATGTCGCCAGGCCGGCTGGCAACGGAAGCCGAGCGGGTGGGATTCCCCCTGCTGGTCAAGGCGGTGGCCGGTGGTGGCGGACGCGGCATGCGTATCGTCCGCGGCCCCGAGGCGCTTTCTGAGGCACTGGCCGAGGCGGGTCGCGAGGCACTGGCCAGCTTCGGTGACGGGCGGGTCATGCTGGAGCGGTTTATCGAGCGGCCTCGGCACATCGAGGTACAGGTGTTCGGGGATGCCCACGGGCAGGTGGTCCACCTCTTCGACCGCGAGTGCTCCGTGCAGCGCCGACACCAGAAGGTGATCGAGGA
>JAURMS010000318.1 GCA_030830595.1 Gammaproteobacteria bacterium
CCTGGGGCTTCGTCGGGCCTCGCCACGCCCGCTTTGCGAGCTTTGTCAGGGGGCCCGGAGGCCTGCTCCGCTACCTGCGCGATGGCGGCCCGACGGTGGGCCACAGCCCGCTGGCCGCCCTCAGCATCCTCGCGGTGTTGGCCGTCCTGTTGGCACAGGCCGTCACTGGCCTGTTTGCCAACGACGACATCTTCAACAACGGGCCGCTCTACGGCTACGTCGACAAGGACACCAGCGACGCCCTCGCCAGCCTGCATCGACGGGGCTGGGACCTGCTGCAGGTCCTGGTGGGGCTGCACCTGGCGGCGATCGTCTACTACCAACTGGTGCGGCGCATCGACCTGCTGCGACCCATGTGGTCCGGGCGCAAGCCTGCGGAAGCGGTGCCCCCGGGCGAGGAGATCCCCTCCAGCCGGGTGCTGTTGGCGGTCGTGCTGGTGATCCTGCTGGGTGCGATGCTGGGCGCGGTGATTGCCACCGCGCCCGACGCCTCGTTGTCGTTCTACTAGGGGGTCAGTCCGCCCGGTACTTCTGGTGGCAGGACTTGCAGGCGTTGCCCACCTCGCCGAGCCCGGCGGCGATGGCCTTCATGTCGCCACCCGGAGCCACCTTGGCAAGCTTGGCGGTGGCCTCGTCGAGGGCGGTGGCCTTGGCCCGGAAGTCGGCGAAGTTATCCCAGATTTCCGGTTTCGCCTTGTTGGGGGCTCCGGTCTTGGCGTCCGCGGGGAAGCCCTCAAGGATCATGGGCGAGAGCTCGGCGAGCCGTTTGGCGTGCAGTGCGAGGCGGGCCTGGTCAACGGGGATTTCGCCCTTGACCATCGAGGAAATGGGGCCGATGTTCCAGGCCAGCAGGGTGAAGGTGGCCTGCCGGTACTTGATGGTCCACTGGGCCTTGGTGGGCTTCTCGTCGGCAAGGGCCGGCACGGCCAAGGCGGCCAGCAGGCCGGCAGCACACAGGGCGGAAACACTGAGACGGGCGGCGGTCATCGCGACTCCTTTGACGGTGATCCGTGGGGGAGTCCCATGGTAGTGACTGGCGGCCGCCGACGCCAGCCTGAGGTCATCTGCCCGCTCAGGCGGCGCGATGGCCCAGGGCGGCTTCGATGTCCGCGCGGTGCACCTTCAGCACCCGATGGACCTCGGCCGGTCCGGGACGGCCCGCCATGCGGCTGATTGCACTCGGCAGCTCGTACCATTCGCGGCCCCAGCCCAGCAGGCGCTTGGCGTCGCGGATGATGATGCGCTCCATCTCCGACAACCCATCGTTGCCACCTTCGCTCGCCACAGGTACCGCGGGGCTCGGCACTGCCACCGGTGCGACCGGGACCTTGGGTGCCACGTCCTTGTGCTCGGCGCGCGGGATGAAGCGCTGACCGACCGGTGAGTCCATCATTCGGGACAGCAGGGCCATCAGTTCCAGCGCTTCCGACAGGGAGGGATCGCCGGTGGCCAGGCGGCTGCGGACGATGCGATCGAGGTCGGCGAGCCGCTGCGCGGCCATGTCCACCACCCACGGGGAGGGCCGTTCGTGGGGCGGCCAGGCCTGCTGCTCGTGGTACTCGCTGTCAGACAGGCGTGTGTACTCACGGTGCATCATCAGGCTCTTGCGCCAGGCAGCAAGCAGGCTCGTCACGCGCTCGTCGGCCGGGGTCATGGGTACTAAACTCCTGTGGACAGGGTTCGAATGTACTGTCGGCGACGGCCTCGCTGCCGGGGTTTCCTCTAGAATCTTGACGTCGTTCACACTGCGGACCGCCGGCAAGGCGTGCCGCTGCGGGGATTACGAATGGACCGAACATCTATGCTGAGCCGCTTGCTGGTGGTACTGGCCACCGTCCTGATGATCGCGGTCAACACCCTGGCCAATACCCGCGGCCTGGGCGGGGTCACTACCGGTGCCATGTCGGCCCGCTACGACGTGCCCTTCACACCTGCCGGTTTCGTGTTCGCCATCTGGGGCCTCATCTACCTGGGTTTGCTGGGCTTCACCCTGTACCAGGCCTTCGTGGCCAGCGTGCGCCTCGCTGCCGTGCGCGCGGCCTACGTCTTTACGGCGGTGGCCAACGGAGCCTGGCTGGTGTTCTGGCATCACGGGCAGCTGGTCGCCTCCCAATTGGTGATGCTGGCGTTGCTGGTTTCGCTGCTATGGATCCGGGAGACCCTGCGCGAACAGCCTCCCCGATCTTGGCTGGAGCGAGTAGCGCTTGATTGGCCGATGCGCCTTTACCTGGGCTGGATTGCGCTGGCGACCCTGGCCAACCTGGGGCCGGTGGTGATCTATGGGCCTTCGGCCGGGCTCGGCATCGATCCTCTGGGCTGGTCGCTGGTCATGGTGGCGGGGGTGGCGGCCTGGGGTGTATCCGCTACCCTCCGCTATGGTGACGCGATTCCGCTACTGGTGATCGCCTGGGCAGGCTGGGGCATCGCGCAGCGTGGTGACCAGGACCCCTCGATGGTTCTCGTCGGCTGGGGCCTGGTGGCTGCTGCGCTGGCGGGCGTCCTGGCGCTCGGGCTGGTTCGACTCACCCGAGGATGGGATATCCAGAGCGCTCGGTAAGCGCCCGAAAGGCCTCCTGCAGCCTGACGGTAACGGGTCGCGGACCATCGCCGATGGCGCGCCCGTCGATGCTGGCCACTGGCGCGAGCTCACCCATGGTGCCGGTGCAGAAACACTCCTCCGCCCGATAGAAATCCACCAGGGACAGGTCCGCGACACTGCAGGGGATCTGTAGTTCGGCGCACACCTGCAGCACCGTCGAGCGGGTGATGCCCTCCGGGCAGGCGAGGGTGCGCGGCGTATGGAGCACGCCATCGCTGACCATGAACAAGTGGGTGGCGTTGGTCTCGGCGACGAAGCCGCGGGTGTCGAGCATCACGGCGTCGTCGGCCCCGGCCACGTTGGCCTCGATCTTGGCCAGGATCGACTGGATCAGGTTGTTGTGATGGATCTTGGGATCGAGGCAGTCCGGCGGGAAGCGCCGGATGCTTGAAGTGACCAGCTTCAGCCCCTGTTGGCCGTAGACCGGCGGCTTGTGTTCGGCGATCACGATGAGCGTGGGGCCGGCGGTATTGAGGCGCGGATCCATTCCCGAGGTGTACTTCACGCCGCGGGTCAGGGTCAGCCGGATATGCACGCCATCGGTCATGCCGTTCGCCTCCAGCGTGCGCCGCAGTTGCTCGATGATTTCCGCGTCGGTCGGGATCTGGCTGAAGGCCAGTGCCTGTGCGGAGCCGCGCAGGCGGGCAAGGTGCTCCGGCAGCTTGAAGATCCGGCCCTGGTACAGCCGCAGTCCTTCCCACACAGCGTCCCCGCCCTGCACGGCACTGTCGAAGGGGCTCACGCCCGCCTCGTTGCGGTGCAGAAGGCGGCCGTTAATGTTGACGATCAGGTCGCGGTTGCGTTCATCGAAGGTCTGGTGCATCGGTGCGGCTCCGCAGGCGGTGACGGGCAAGGTAGTCGTAATGAACCAGGCAGGCCTCGTGCAGGGCCTCCAGGCCTTCGGGCACGGCGGCCGGTGGAGTCGGTGGGCCGAAGCCGGTGGAGGTCAGTACTGCCCCGTACCAGTGCTTGGACCAGATCCCGTCTTCCGGACGCGGTCCCGGCGGCCAGGAGAGCATCTGCGTCGAGAAGGGTACTCCGAGCGCGGCACACAGCGACTGCAGCTGGGCGGGCGGATCGAGCAGGACGTCCCGGGCATCGATCACCGGCGGGGCGTGCCCCAGGCGGTCAGCGACCCGGTCGAACAATTCGCGCTGGGTCGGCAGGCCCGTGTCATCGAGAGTGACCGCCTCAGTCACCCGGGCGTAGGAGGCCAGCATGCCGGCCGGCTCACGGATCAGGAAAGCGTGAGTCAACTGCTCGAGCCACGCCTGCCACATGCCGGGCAGCAAGTGCTTGGCCATATGCTTCTGATAGAAGATTGCCTGCTCACCCGGTACTGGTCCGGTCAACCAGTGGCTGACGCGTTGCCAGTCGGTATCGTGATGGGCGATGACCTCATCGCGGCCCGGATGCTCGACACCCGAGGCTAGGAGATAGTGGGCATAGAACGGCTCGTCGCAGACGAAGGTGTCGGGGCGCGCACCCCAGGCCCGCATCAGGGTCGTGGAGATGTTCCGCGGCCCCGACCACATGGCAATGCGTACGGGGTCGGCTTGCAAGGCTTACCACCCCAGCGCGTGACGGATCACGTGATAAATGCCGTGCTGTTCCATCACCCCGCGAAACAGGTGGGACCAGGGTCCGCCGGCGTAGATGGCGACGTCTTCGCCGCCATGGGTCTCACTCTCCAGTGGCACCAGCGCCTCCTGGTGGTAGCCCTCATCCTCGGTCTCGTTCGTCCAGTCTGGCTCCAGGTGTCGACCCGGTGCTGGGGGAACTCCATAACGTGTATCGCCGCCCGTGGCGAGTCGTGAATAGCCGCGCCCGTTCGCGTAGCCGAGGGTGGTGTACGGCCGACCGTCCAGTGCCAGCTGAGGGGCGGTGTTACCCGGTTGGCGGGCCAGGCCCAGGATGGGGTTGCCACGCTCCGGGTAGCCGGCGATCGTGAACACGTGGCTATGGTCAGCCGTGACGATGACCAGGGTGTCCCGCAGGTCGACCCGGGACAATGCTGCGCGCACCGCGTCCGATAGGGCGATCGAATCCTTGAGGGCGCGGAAGGCGTTGCCCGCATGGTGTGCATGGTCAACGCGTCCTGCCTCAACCATGAGGTAGTAACCCTGTTCAGAGCGCTCAAGGATGTCGAGTGCCTTGCCGGTCATCTCGGCGAGCGAGGGTTCGCTGCCGGCCGCCCGATCCTCCTCATAGAGCATGTGGGAGGGCTCGAACAGACCCAGTAGATGACGGGTCTGGTCACCATCGATGGCGTTAAAACCGGCCTTGTTCCACACATAGGCCGACTCCGGGCGGGCCGCGACCCATTCTTCATGCAGCCGGCGCCCGTCCAGACGGGTGCCGCTACGCCCCGGATATTCCGGATCGGCATCCCCGGCGGGCAGGAACATGGCCCGACCGCCGCCCATCACCACCTCGATGCCATAGCGTCGCTGCGCCTCGACCAGTTGCGCGGCGATGTCCCTAACCGTGGCCCCGGTGGGCAGCAGTCGATCGGTCTCCCAGTCACGATTCCCGATATGCGCATAGTTCACTGCCGGCGTGGCGTGGGTAATCCGCGCGGTGGTGACGATCCCGGTAGCCATGCCGCGGGCCTCGGCCTGCTCCAGCAGGGTGGGCAGGGCATGACGGGTGACCACCTCCAGGTCCGTCTCGTCGCGATCCAGGCCGCTGTCGACGGAGATGGCGCCGTCGTTGGCCTTGACACCGGTGACCATCGCCGTGGCGGTGGGCGCGGAGTCGGAGACCTGCTGGTTGTTGCTGTAGGTCTTGGAGAGCGCGAGATAGGGTAACTGCTCAAAAGACAGCGCGTTGTCTTCCCCCGACTCGCCGCGGAGCTGGCCCTCCAGGATCCGGGCCGCGGTGATGGTGGAGATGCCCATGCCGTCTCCGATGAACAGGATCACGTTGCGGGCCCTGCCAGTGAGGGGTTGCTCCTCCAGTCGACGCGTGACCTCTCGTTGGCCCGAGGTCATCCAATCGATCCGATAGTCAGCGCCAGCCCCTTCCTTGGCCGAGGCGATCGGGGCCAGGCTGGCCAGGGCCAACAGTGCAGTCAGCGGGCGTCGCATGAAACACTCCTATCAGGTCGGGGAGACACATGATAACTTTAGCCTCCGGAGTGCGGCGATTTCCCGCGCCGCTTCAGGGGGGTGAGACGGTGGACATCCTGCAGTTCGGGGTACGCCTGCCGGTGCTGCTGCTGCCGGTGCTGGCCTTTCTCGCCCTGCTGGTTTACTTCGACAGCTTTCGGCTGGTGCGCTACCGGCTCATCTTGCTGTTGCTGGTGGCTGGCGTCGTTTCCGCGGGCGCCAGCATGCACGTCAATCGGGCGGTCTTTGACGCCCTGTCCATCGAGTTTCTCACCTTTTCCCGCTTCGTGGCCCCGTGGATCGAGGAGGGCCTCAAGGCCGGGGTACTGGCCTGGCTGATCCGCAGCAAGCGGGTGGGCCTGCCGGTCGATGCCGCCATCGCCGGCTTTGCCCTGGGCTCGGGGTTTGCCCTGTTTGAGAATCTTTTCTACCTCCTGTCGCGTCCCGACCTCTCGCCGACCTCGCTGGTCATCCGCGGCTTCAGCACCGCCGTGATGCACGGGGGTGCGACCGCCGTATTCGGCATGGTCTCCGTGGTGCTGGCCGACCGCCGGCCGCATCATTTCTGGATGGTGATGCTGCCCGGGCTCGCTGCGGCGGCCGTGCTGCATGGTGCCTACAACCTGCTGCTGGTGCGGCCGGCATTGTCGATGCTCCTGGTGCTGGTGGCGCTCCAGGTGACTTTCTATTTTGTGTGCCGCTACAGCGAGGACAGCCTGCGTGACTGGCTCGAATCCGGCCTCGACTCCAACGTGGAGATGCTCGC
>JAURMS010000319.1 GCA_030830595.1 Gammaproteobacteria bacterium
GCGAGCATCGGGACCAGGGTCAGTGCAACCGCCAGCGAGAACAGCAGCGCGTAGGCGACGGTGAGCGCCTGGTCGCGGAACAACTGTCCGGCGACGCCGCTGATGAACACCATGGGGAAGAAGACCGCCACCGAGGTCAGGGTGGCGGCCGTGACGGCCGAGGCCACTTCCTGCGTGCCCACCCGGGCGGCTTCAGCCCGTGGCAGGCCCTGCTCATGCCGGCGCACGATGCTCTCCAGCACCACCACGGCGTTGTCCACCAACATGCCCACGGCCAGCGCGATGCCGCCCAGCGACATGATGTTGAGCGACAGGTCCGACAGGTACATCAGCAGGAAGGTGCCGATGACCGACACCGGGATGGCGATGCCCGTGACCAAGGTAGCCCGTGCGTCCCGCAGGAACAGGTACAGCACCAGGATGGCCAGGAGCCCGCCCAGCAGGGCGGCCTCGCGGACCTCGGCAATGGCCGAGGAGATGAAACGGGATTGGTCGTAGACCACCGAGAGCCGGGTGCCCGCCGGCAGGAGGCTCCCCAACTCGTCCACACGCTTCCTGATCCCGGCTGCGAGCTGGACCGTATTGGCGTCGCCCTCCTTGTAGACGGCGAGCTCGACCGACTCGCGCCCGTCGGTGCGCGTGATGGCGTCCCGGTCCTGGTAGCCGCTCTGCACCGTGGCCACGTCGCGGAGGAAGACCGGGCTGCCACCGGGAGAGGCCAGGATCGTATCGGCCATTTCCTCGACGGTCTGGAACTCGTTCAGGGTCCGCACCAGGAACCGTTGCGAGCCCTGTTCAAGCCGGCCTCCCGACAGGTTGACGTTTTCCTCGCCAAGCCGTCGGGATACCGTCTCGATGGACAGGCCCAGCCGTGCAAGCCGCTGCTGGTCCACCAAAACCTGGATCTCGTCGACATAGCCGCCGCTGACCTTGACTGCCGCGGAGCCTTCCACGCCTTCCAGCTCGTTCTTGAGCCGCTGGTCGGCGAACCTGCGCAGCCGCTTGAGTCGCTCGATGGCAGCCTCGCCGGTAAGCGCGGGACCCTCATCGACCAACGACAGGCGCATGACCGGTTCGGTGGAGGGATCGAAGCGCAGCAGGATGGGCCGGCTGGCCGCCAGTGGCAGTTCCAGAAGGTCCAGTTTTTCCCGCACGTCGACCCCGGCCAGGTCCATGTCGGTCCCCCAGGTAAATTCAAGGGTGACGTCGGAGCGTCCCGCCCGCGAGATCGAACGGACCTGGCGGACATTGCGGATCACGCCCACCGCTTCCTCGATCGGGCGTGTCACCAGGGTTTCCAGTTCAAGCGGAGCGCCACCGGGCAGCTCCGTGCGCACCGTCAGCGTCGGATAGGTCAGGTCGGGCAGCAGGTCAAGATCGAGCCGGGTCAGTGACACCAGCCCGAACAGCACCACGGCGACCGTGCACATCAGCACGGTGACCCGCCGTCGGGTCGCAAAATCAATAAGGCTCATGACTGCGCGTCGATCACGCGCACGGGCGTCTCGTTACGCAGGCCGGACTGGCCCACCACCACCACTCGATCCTTGGGATCGAGGCCCTCGAGGACCTCGATCATGGCGCCGCTGGACAGGCCGAGGCGCAGGCTTTTCTCGACGGCCCGATCGCCCTCGACCACGAACACGCGTGGCCCGCCGTCATCGTCGACCAGTGCGCTGCGCGGGATCTGCAGGGCATCCGGGCGGCGCTCGTAAACGATTCCCACGCGGGCAAACATGCCGGGCCTGAGCGCGTCACCGCTGTCCTGGATCTCTACCTTGACCGGGAAGGTGGCGGTGTCGAAATCGATCCTCGGGGTGATCAGCGCCACCCGGCCCTGAAAGCGTGCGCCAGGCAGCGCATCAAGGGTGATTTCTGCCGGTTGCCCGACGGCCAGCTTTTGCAGTTGGCCCTCCGGCACGCTCAGGTTCACCACCAGCGAGGAGAAATCGGTCACCACGAACATCGCACTGTCGCCTGACTCGATGACCCCACCCACCGGCGTGACCGTATTGCCCACCTTGACGGCATCCAGCTTGTCGGTGACCACACCGGCAATGGGTGCGGTCACTGACGTATAGGACAACTGCAGGGCCGCCAGCTCGTAGGTGGCCTTGGCCGCATCGAGTTCGAACTTGAGGTTGTCGAAGGCGGTGCTGCTGACCAGCCCGCGTTTCTGCAGTTCGAGGTTGCGCTCGTAATCCCGCTCCAGCTTGCGAAGGTTGGCCTCGGCCTGTGCAGCCTCCAGGCGCAGCTGGTCGCCGTCGAGCTTGGCGAGCACCTGACCCTTGGCGACCCGGTCGCCCTCCTCAACGAGCACGGAGCGAATTTCGCCTCGCACTTTGGGCATGACGAAGGCTTGCCGATCGGCGGTGATGGACGCGGTGCCGGCGTACATCGCCAGCATTTCGCCCACCCTGGGTGAGGCGACCTCGACCGCCACGGCCTCGGGAGCGGCGGCTTGTTCGGTCGGGGCCCCGCCGGGTCCACGGCCACAGCCTGCGAGCAGCAGTCCACCAGTCAAGAGCCATACGGGCAGCACGATGAGTGAGCGTTTCACTTGGTTCATCCGTCTTGGATCGGGGCGCGTAGGCTACGGTTATCTGGTGTTATAGTCAAGTATAACACTATAAGCGTTAACCGAAGGAGAGTGGTAGAGATGCCCGGCGGTCGAAAGTTCAGCTGACCGGCTTGGAGCGTTCCACTGCAGCCTTTCGCGTATCGGTCGATCCCGAGGCCAACAGGTCCAGGGCGATACGGACGGTCTCCTCGAGTTGCGCGTCCGGCCCTTCCGCTTCGGCGAGCGCCTCCACCGACTCCAGGGCTGGTTCGCCCCGTGCGGCGCGGCGCTCGTTTTCGCGAGCGAGGCGCTCCGCGTCGAGCCGGTTGCGCTCTTCAAGCCTGCGCTGCTCCTGCAGGGAGATGCTCTGCTGCTGGCGCAGGCGATCGAAGGCCTCGCGGCTGGCCTCCAGGGCCAGCAGGTCGGCATCGGTGCGGGCTCGTTCATCATGCAGCGAAGACAGCGCTGCGCCCACGCCGGAACGCATCGCTGCGGCCGCCTGGAAATCCGCGGCCTTGATGGTGTCCCAGGGCAGCGCACTGTCGCGGGTGCTCTCGCCGATGTCCTCGAGGTCGATGAGGGAGGGGAGTTCGATGTCGGGCGTGACGCCGCGATGCTGGGTGCTCTCGCCGGTGACCCGATAGTACTTGCCGATGGTGACCGTCAGCTGGCCAAAGCCCGAGCGTGGCCCCAGCGAGTAGCGATCCAGCGGGTAAAGGTTCTGCACCGAGCCCTTGCCGTAGGTCTGCTGGCCGACCACCAGCCCCCGCTGGTAATCCTGGATCGCCCCGGCAAAGATTTCAGAGGCCGAGGCACTGGCCCGATTGACCAGCACCACCAGGGGCCCGTCCCAAACCACTCCCGGTTCGGGATCATCCAGGACTTCGACCTTCCCGCTGGTCTCCCGCAACTGGACCACCGGTCCCTCGTCGACGAACAGGCCGACCAGCCCGGTCGCCTCCGACAGGTGACCGCCGCCATTGTTGCGCAGGTCCATGATCAGCGCATCCATGCCTTCCGCCTTGAGTTCTTCCACCAGACGGCGGACATCGCGGGTCGTGCTGCGATAGTCCTCGTCACCGGCCGAACGAGCCCGATAGTCCTGGTAAAAATTGGGCACGTCGATGATGCCGACCACGTACTCGGCCCCGTTGCGTTCCTGCTTCTGCAGTTCCCGGTGCGCAGCCTGCGCCTCCAGCGTGACCTTGTTGCGGGTGAAGGCGATGACGCCCTCCGGACTGCCTGGAGTGGCTCCAGCAGGCAGCACCTGCAGGCGGACGACCGTATCGACCGGGCCGCGAATGAGCTGGACCACGTCATCAAGGCGCCAGCCGATGACGTCCGTCAAGTCACCTTGCTCACCCTGGCCGACGGCGGTGATGCGGTCGTTCACCTTCAGGTCCCCGGACAGGGCCGCCGGCCCGCCGGGCAGTACGTTCATCACCGTGACGTAGTCGTCGATGAGCTGCAGCGAGGCGCCGATGCCCTCGTAAGACAGGCTCATCGCAATGTTGTATTCCTCGGAATTGCGCGGCGAGAGGTAGCTGGAGTGCGGGTCGTAAGCGTGCGAGTAGGCGTTCATGAACGTCTCGAACACGTCGTCTGCGCTCACCTGGTCGATGCGCTTGAGCACGCGCTGGTAGCGCTTGCGCAGGGTGTCCTGGATCTCCGGCCAGGGCATCCCGGTCAGCCGTAGCGACAGGGCATCGTTTTTCACCCGCTTGCGCCACAGGTCGTCCAGTTCCTCCACCGTTGCCGGCCAGGGCTGTTCGCTTCGATCGAAGCTGAACTCCTCGTCGAGGGTGAAGTCGGGCTCGGTCTCGAGCACCTGCAGCGCATGGGCGATCCGCTCACGGTTCCGCTGCTGCAGACGAGCGTAAATGGCGAAGGCTGGCAGCAGGTCGCCGGAGCGCAGGGCGTCATCCAGCCGGTCGCGATAGACGGAGAACTCCTCGACATCGGCCGCCAGCAGATAGCTGCGATTGCCATCGAGGCTTTCCAGATAGCCGTCGTAGACCTGCCGGGACAGGGAGTCGTCGAGATCCGCCTGGCGATAGTGCTGCCGGTCCATGACCTCGGTGATCACTCGAGCCGCTCGTCGATGCCGGTCGGTCGGCTCGACCTCCATCGCCGTGGCATGGGCGGCAGCGAGGGCGGCCGTGGCCTTGGGAGGCTCGCCAGAGGTGTAGGCGGCCAGCAACAGGATGGCCGCAACGGCACCCAGCGCTCGTGGCCAAGTGATCAGTCGGATGGAACCGGAAGCCTTGCTGGATTGGTACACTCGTCCTCCTTACCACTCTAGGCTAGGGCCGGCGGTGAGGGCAATCAAGGGGTTGTGTCGAATCCGTGAGGTCGACCGGCCCGGAGGCATGAATTTGGGTCCGCTGGGGTTCATTACGGGTGTGGTACTGGGGTCGGCGGCGTCGATCTCAGCGGTGCTGGCGATGGTGCTGGTGGTGTTCCTGGTCGCCTCATCGGACCATCCGTCGTAGGTGGGGGCATACAGTA
>JAURMS010000320.1 GCA_030830595.1 Gammaproteobacteria bacterium
ACGCAGGCCGACCGGTCCATGCGGCCGTGGACCTGATCGCGCGTCTCAGGCAGCTGGCGCGTGGCGAGCCGCCGGAGCCCACGGTCGAGCTGGAAGCCTTGACCAGTCTGCCCGACGCCGCTCCCCCAGTTCAGGTCGATGGAGAGGCCACGCTGCTGATCAAGGAGCCGTTGACCACGGAACCGTTGACCACGGAGCCGTCGATCGAGGAGGCATCCGTCGAGCCGGCTCCCACGGCACCGGTGTCCCTGCCGGGTCGCGAGGTGCAGCCCGAGCGTTCGGATGTGGCGCGGGTGGACGCCGAATTGCTCGACACGCTCTTGAACCACGCCGGCGAGGTCAGCATCCATCGGTCTCGTCTCGAACAGCAGCTGTCCTCGATCGACTTCAACCTGGCTGAGCTGGCCCGGGTCGTGCAGCGCCTGAAGGACCAGCTGCGCAACCTCGAGATCGAGACGGAAGCGCAGATCCTGCATCGACATGTCGATACGCTGCCCCAGCGCGGTGATTTCGATCCCCTGGAGCTGGACCGCTATTCGACCATCCAGCAGTACTCTCGCTCGCTGGCCGAGACCGCCTCGGACGTGGCCAGCCTGCAGGGATTGCTCGGCCACCTGACCCGCGAGACCCAGGACCTGCTGACCCAGCAGGGACGCGTGGTCTCGGATCTCCAGGAGGGCCTCATGCGTACCCGCATGGTGCCCTTCAACAAGCACGCGCAGCGCCTCACGCGGATCGTCCGGCAGGTCGCCGCCGAAGAGGGGCGCAGGGTCGAACTGGTGATCGAGGGCGGCTCGGGTGAGGTGGATCGCCAGGTACTCGACCGCATGCTGGGGCCGCTCGAGCACCTGCTGCGCAACGCGGTCGTCCACGGCATCGAACCGCCCGCGGCCCGGGCTGCGGCCGGTAAGCCGGAGACTGGCAAGGTGGAACTGCTGCTGGCCCGCGAGGGCTCGGAGGTCGTGATCACCGTCACCGACGATGGCGCCGGGATCAACCTGCCCGCGGTGAGGGCCAAGGCGGTCAGCCTGGGCATCCTCGAGGAAGGGCGTTCGATCACCGACGAGCAAGCCCGGCAGCTGATCCTGGAGCCGGGTTTTTCCACGGCTGGCCGCCTCACCCAGGCAGCTGGCCGCGGGGTTGGCCTGGACGTCGTGGCCAGCGAGGTGAAGAAACTCGGCGGTGCCCTGTTCATCGACTCGCGCCCGGGGGGCGGGACCCGCTTCGTGGTTCGCCTGCCGTTTACCCTGGCCATTACCCAGGCGCTGGTGGTCAGGTCCGGGGAAGAATTGTTCGCGCTGCCGTTGCCCGCCATCGAGGGCGTGGTGCGGGTGCCTGCCGCTGAGGTCGCGCGCCAGCTGGCGGGGGAGGCGGCGCCCTTCGAGTATGCCGGCCAGAGCTATCGCTTCCAGCACCTCTCGGCCTTCGTGGGCAACGAGCCCCAGCCTGCGCCTGATCGTGAACCGGCCGTGCCGGTGATCCTGGTGCGGGCGGGAGAGCACTCCACCGGCATCGTGTCTGACGAGTTGTTCGGCAGCAGGGAAATCGTGGTCAAGACCGTCGGCCCCCAGATTTCCGGGATACGCGGCATCTCGGGTGCCACGATCCTCGGGGATGGCAGGATCTGCATCATCCTCGACGTGGGTGCGCTGGTCCGTTCGGACTGGCGCCTGCGTGGTCCGCTGCGCCCGGCGGCGCCGCGCGTGGACACCCGGCCGCTGGCGCTGGTGGTCGACGACTCGATCACCGTCCGGCGGGTCACCCAGCGCCTGCTGGAGCGTAACGGCCTGCGCGTGGTGACCGCCAAGGATGGCCTCGATGCCATGGCGGTGCTGCAGGACAAGCGGCCGGACGTGATCCTGCTGGATATCGAGATGCCCCGCATGGATGGCTATGAAGTGGCAGCCCACGTGCGTGGCGATCCCGCCCTGCGGGATATCCCCATCGTCATGATCACTTCACGGGTCGGAGACAAGCATCGCGCCAGGGCCATCGAACTGGGCGTCAGTGACTACCTGGGTAAGCCCTACCAGGAAAGCCAGCTGCTGCGCGTGCTGGAGCCGCTGGTGGGCAGGGGAGTCGAGCCTTGAGTGCGGGAGAACTCTACGCCCTGCTGGTGCCCCTGGCAGATGAGCGTTTGCTGGTGCCGCGGGCCTGTGTCGCCGAGGTCGCCGCGCTGCCTGCGCTGCAGCCCATGCCGGGTGCGCCGGCCTGGTACCTGGGCATCATGGCCTGGAACGGGCGCAGCATCCCCGTGGTGTCTTTCGAGGGCGCCTGTGGCCAGCCGCTGCCCGGAGGGGGTGGTCGCAGCCGTGTGGTGATCTTTTCCTGCCTGGGACGCAAGCTTCCGGTCGGCTATTTCGGTGTGGTCACCCAGGGCTTCCCGCAGTTGCTCAGGATCAGCCCCAACGTGATCACGGCTGATGACACCCGGGTTTTCGGCGAGCGCTCGCCGGTGCTGTGCCAGGTCAAGATGGTCAATGAGCTGCCGCTGGTGCCGGACCTCGAGCGGCTCGAGGACATGATCGCCGACGAGACCACCGTCACCGCCTGACGCTGCCCTCAGCGCAGGGTCAGCCAACCGGCGATGCGGTCCCAGGCCGAGCGGGGCAGGCGATACAGTGTCTCGGGTGGCGAGTTCAGCACCTCCATGTCCTCGAGCAGGTCAATGGGCATGAACCACTCGAGCTGTCCCAGCGAGGTGGCGTCCATCACCAGGGATGGCGTGGAGCCTTCGAGGCCCTGCAGCTGCCTGAGCGTATAGCCCGGCCTGGACGCGCTCTGTTCCAGCAGCTGGTCATGGCTATTGCAGAGCCTGGCTGCTTCCACGCGGACCACGCTGCTCAGGCACTCTGCCGAATTTTCCGCCGGCGGGGCGAGAAACAGCAGCAGGTCTCCCCGGGTCGGCGTCGGCCCGCTGGGGTGGGGAATGACGATCTGTTTGCGGAGAGGGCTCTGCAGTGTAGGCAGCTGCGTCCTGTCTCGCCCGGGCGCTGCCTCTGGCACCAGTCGTTCGTGCACGTCGCGAGGCAGGGGCAGGATCCAGGCGGCCCGTCCATCCCCCAGCTCCTTCGCCAGCTCGGGCAGCGCGTGATGGTACTCGACGCGGCCATGGACGTCGGTGCCGATCCGTTCGAAACCAAGGCTCCTGAGGAGCAACTGGCTGATGGCATCGTGGGGCGGCAGCAGCGCGGCCAGCGGCTTGCCAAGCCTTCGGGCCGTGGCCAGTGCGTGGGCCACGATGGGCTCCACAACCTGCGCGCCCCGGGTGGGCTCCGCGACGGCCAGGGCGACCAGGCGTATGCGGCCTTCCACGGGTTTTTCGTCGATGAGCGCCACGGCGGCCAGTTGCTCCTGCAGGCTGGCCCCCAGCACCCGCACCTGGGGTGACGCCAGTCGCTCGCGCAGGTAGGGATCGAAGGGGCCGCATTCCTCGGCCAGCAGTGCGCCGCTGCCCTGATGGTCGAGTAGGGACACCGGATCGAGGGCCCGCAGGATCACTGGCAGCTCCCCCCCGGCCAGGGATTCGAGCCAGGCCAGCGCGTCCGCCGGCGTCAGGACCCGGCCCGCCAGTCCCAAGTCGTCTGCCAATGCGTGGACACGCCCGTCCAGGGCCACCAGCAGGTCCGAGTGCCCGGAGACGAGCCCTCCCAGCAGGCGCAGGTCGCCGCAACTGGTCTCGCTGCCGTGCATGCCGATCCGCCTGGCCGCTGCCTGCACCGACTCCGGCACCGGCAAGTCCTGGATTTTCTCCAGTGGCTCGTAGCGGGCGAGATCGAAGCCGCGGCGCTGGACGTCGGCGTCCTCCGCCACCTCGCGCCAGGCCGATTTCTCCACGGTGAGCGCCATGCCGAGATCGAAGCAACGTCGCGCGACTGTAGCCATCATCTCTGCCACCGGCTCACAGCCGGGGCCCGCAAACAGGTAGGGATCGACCAACAGCCGGGTGCCGGTACTCATTGCAAGTCTCCGCAGCGAGACTGGACCACGGTCAGTGCTGCCAGGGCCGCAGTTTCGGTGCGCAGGATCCGGGGTCCGAGCGAGCGCGCCTCGAAGCCGGCTGCATCGGCCAGTCGCGACTCCTCCGGCGCCAGCCCGCCCTCGGGGCCAATCAGCAAGGCAAGCCGGCCGCAGGCCGGATCGATCGAGGCCAGTGAACGGCTGGCCGCAGGCTCCAGACGCAGCCGCGTCGGCTCGGCCTCAAGTGCGGTGAGGGCATCCGGCAGCGGCCGCGGCGCGTCGATCAGCGGCGGCCTGGCGCGGCCGCTCTGCTCGCAGGCCGCCACCGCCACAGCCTGCCAGTGCGCGAGTTTGCGTTCGGCCTGCCGGGCATCGAGGCGCACCACGCTGCGGCCGGCCAGCACGGGCATGACCCGTGCTGCGCCCAGCTCGGTGGCTTTCTGGATGATCGTATCCATACGGTCGCTGCGTGCCACTCCCTGCACGAGGGTCAGGACGATCGGGCATTCTGGCAGTCCGGGCCTGGGATTGGCCAGCGTGACCTGCAGCCGATCGCCCTCTCGTTCCTCCACCGTGCAGGGATAATCCCAGCCGTCGCCATTGAACAGGACCAGCGGGTCGCCGCGTCGCAGCCGGAGCACCCGCAGGACGTGCCGAGCAGGCGGGCCGGCGATGACGGTGAGTGCCATGTCCGCCAGCGGTTGGTCGACGTACACCCGGCTCAGGCGCACGCCAGCTCCAGCGACTCGGCCGTCACCACCCCCAGCAGGTCCACCTCCTCGTCGGTCAGCACGTAAGGGGGCATCCAGTAGAGCACGTTGCCCAGGGGCCGCAGCAGCACCTCCCGCGACAGCGCATGGCGGTAGGCCCGCAGTCCCCTGCGTTCGCGCCAGTCGAAGGGTTGCCGGCCAAGTCGGTCGCGGACCATTTCGATGGCAAGGATCATGCCGGTCTGCCGCACCTCGCCGACGCCCGGGTGATCTGCCAGCGGAGCCGCGGCGCGGGCCATACGGGCCGCCAGGGTCCGGTTGCGTTCGAGGACCTGTCCCGAGGCGAACAGGTCGAGGGTGGCGAGCGCAGCCGTGCAGGCGAGCGGATTACCGGTGAAGCTGTGCGAGTGCAGGAAGGCCGAGAGCTTGGTGTAGTCGTCGTAGAAGGCGTCAAAGACGTCCTCGGTGGTAACCACCACCGATAGGGGCAGGTATCCTGAGGTCAGGCCCTTGGACAGGCAGATGAAGTCGGGACGGATCGAGGCCTGCTCGCAGGCGAACAGGGTGCCGGTCCGGCCAAAGCCCACGGCGATTTCATCAGCGATAAGGTGCACGCCGTGACGGTCACAGGCCTCGCGCAGCATGGACAGCCAGACGGGGTGATACATCCGCATGCCGCCCGCGCACTGCACCAGCGGCTCGACGATCACCGCCGCCACCTCGTGGGCGTGCCGCTCCAGGGTGGCCTCCATGTGGGCGAACATGCGCCGGGAATGGCTTTCCCAGTCCTCGCCGGCCTCACGGGCGTAGCAGTCGGGTGAGGGCACGGTGATGACGTCCAGCAGCAGGGGCTGGTAGACCTGCTTGTACAGCGCCACGTCCCCGACCGAGAGCGCCCCGAGCGTCTCGCCGTGATAACTGTTGGACAGGGTCACGAAGCGACGCTTGGCCGGCTGGCCGCGGTTGAGCCAGTAGTGGTAGCTCATCTTGACCGCGACCTCGACCCCGGCTGAGCCGTTGTCGGCATAGAAGCAGCGCGTCAGTCCCTCGGGCAGCAGCTTGACCAGTCGTTCCGACAGCTCCAGCACCGGCTCATGGGTGAAGCCGGCGAGGATCACGTGTTCGAGGCGCCCGAGCTGCTGCCTCAGCGCCGCATTGATGGTGGGATTGCAGTGGCCGAACAGGTTGACCCACCAGGAGCTGATGGCATCGAGGTATCGCCTGCCGTCGAAGTCATACAGCCATGGCCCCTCGCCCCGGGCGATCGGTACCAGCGGCAGGGTCTCGTGGTCCTTCATCTGGGTGCAGGGGTGCCAGACCACCCGCAGGTCCCGCTCGGCAATCTGTTGGTTGTCGAGTCTTGTCATGGGCCGATTCTAGGGACTTTCGACCGGCGCCGCAGGAAGGGCTACTCTTGGCGGCATGGATTTCAGGGTCGATCCGTTGACTGGCCTCGTCGCGCCTGCGCGGCAGCTGTCCTCCCCCAACCAGGACGAGCGCCCGGCGGGGACGGGCATCGACCTGGTCGTCATCCACGGCATCAGCCTGCCGCCTGGCGAATTCGGGGGTCCTTACGTCGAGCAACTCTTCACCAACTGCCTGCCCCGGGAAGTTCATCCCTATTTCGAGGTTATTGCCGACCTCCGGGTCTCGGCCCACCTGCTGATTCGCCGCGATGGCGAGGTGGTGCAGTTCGTGCCGCTGCACCGGCGCGCCTGGCATGCCGGGGCATCCTGCTGGGAAGGGCGCGAGCGATGCAACGACTACTCCATCGGCATCGAGCTCGAGGGCGCTGATGAGGTTGGATACGAGGAGGCGCAGTACGAGTCACTGACCGGCCTGCTGGGCTGCCTGCAGGCGGCCTATCCGGCGCTGTTGCCCGCCCGGGTGGTCGGGCACTCCGATGTTGCGCCCGGCCGCAAGACCGACCCCGGTCACGCCTTCGACTGGGGCCGAGTGCCTGGCGCGGGCGGTGGGCGGGCGCGTTGGGCGGGTTGATGCGCGCGCTGCCGGTCTTGCTGCTGGCGGCGCTCTGCGCGCTGTCGGTCCCCGCCAGCGGGGCCGGCCAGGCCCCTCGCTGGGTAAGCCTTGCGCCGCATCTCACCGAGCTGGCCTACGAGGCGGGGGCCGGGAATCTCCTCGTCGGCGTCAGTGCTTACAGTGACTTCCCTGAGGCAGCGCGCAGTCTCCCTCGCATCGGGGACGCTCAGCGGGTCGACAAGGAACGGCTGCTGGCGTTGCAGCCCGACCTGGTGCTCGCGTGGGGCAGCGGGACCTCCCTTGAGCTGATCGAGTGGCTGCGGCACAGGGGTATACGAGTGGAGACCCTCGAGGTCCGTCGGCTGGAGGAGATCCCCGCTGCGCTGGAAACCTTGGGGCGATGGGCGGACACCCCTGCGACTGCATCGGCTGCGGTCCGGCGGTTTCGGGCCCGCCTCGCGGAGCTGGCGCCAGCCGCGGTGCCTCTCGCACCGGTCCGGGTATTCATCGAACTCGATCATCGCCCGCTGTTTACCGTGACGGGTGCACACCTGATCAGCGAGCTGGTCGAGCGCTGCGGCGGGAAGAACATCTTTTCCGACCTGCCCGGGCTGGCGCCCGCCGTGAGCGTCGAGGCGGTGATGGCCGCTGCGCCCGAGGTGATCCTGCATACCGGCCCGGATGCCGACCCGTTGTCGGCGTGGCGGCGCTGGCCGCAGGTACCGGCCGTCAGCCGTAGCGCGGTGTACGCCGTACCCGGTGATCTCGTCGCCAGGCCGTCGGTGCGGGCCCTGGACGGGCTGGAGGCCATCTGCCGTGCCCTCGACCCGTGGCGCCGCGCCGAGGGGACGGGGTCGTGAGCCAGCGGGCAGGCCGGCACTGGGTCATTGCCGGGGTGGGACTGCTGATCCTTCTGGTCACCAACGGACTCACTGCCACTGCCATCACCGTGTTTGACGAATCCCTCCTGGAGGAATTCGGCTGGTCGCGCAGCGACCTGAAGTTCAGGGACTTCATTAATTTCACGGTAGTGGCCCTGTTTGCTCCCGCGGCGGGCTGGGTACTCGACAAGGTCGGCGTCCGCCGCATGCTGGTGACCGGCTGCCTGATCCTCTCAGCAGCCTATTTCGCCTACAGTCGGCTCACCGGACTGCAGCAGATGTATGCGATCCACGTGGCCTTCGCCTTCAGCCTGCTCTCCGCCGGCACCATGGTGGTCATCGTGCTGGTATCGAGCTGGTTCATCGAGCGTCGTGGGCTGGCCATCGGGATCGCGCTGATCGGCACCAGCGCCGGTTCCTTCCTGCTGCCGCCGCTCAATGCCGAGTTGATCGCAAGGCTTGGCTGGCGCGACACCTTTGCGCTGGAGGCCGCCTTCCCGCTGGTGCTGCTGGGGGTGATCCTGTTGCTGGTGCGCAATTCCCCGGTCGATGAAGGGCTCACGCCGCTGGGGGTAGCCCGCGGCGGGGAGGACCCCCGCACCACCGGCCTGGAGTTCAGGCAGGCGCTGAAAACCAGGACCTTCTGGGCCATCGGCTTGTCCGGCTTCCTGACTTACTACGCCATCCTCGGGCTCATTTCCCACCTCTTCCTGCACATGCGCCAACTTGGCTTCGAGCCGAGGACCGCGTCGCTCGCGCTGTCGGCCTTTTCCTTGCTGGCCATGCTGGCCAAGCTGGCCGGCGGCTTCCTGTCCGATCGCCTCGATCGGCAGCGGGTTTTCATGGGCAGCCTGCTGGTGATGTTCGCCGGGATCGCCTGCCTCGCGACCCTGCGGGCGGGCGCCTGGGTCTGGGTGGCCATCGGCCTCATTGCCGTGGGTTGGGGAGGGCTCTACACCCTCTACAACATGCTGACGGTCGCCAATTTCGGCCTGAAAGCCATCGGCCGCATCAATGGCACCGTCAGCAGCCTCGAGTCGCTGGGCGTGGGCCTGGGCATCTGGCTCACCGGCTGGCTGTACGATCGCTTCGGGGATTACCAGGTGCCATTCCTGGTGCTGCTGGCTTGTGTGGCACTCGCGCTGCTCATCGGCACCCAGATTCGCAGCCAGACGCCCGAGGAGCGCCTGCGTGCCATGGCGGTACGCAGCGGCAACTAACCCCTGGAGCGATCGTGGCGCCAGAGCACTTCCTGGCCGCTTTCCCTGCGCGCCAGGACGCGAGCGAGCACGAACAGCAGGTCGCTCAGGCGGTTCAGGTAGCGCATGGGTTCGGCGGCTACCTGTTCCTCACGGGCCAGCGTCCAGGCGCAGCGCTCGGCTCGACGGGCAATGGTGCGGGCGAGATGACAGGCCGCGGCTGCGGGGCCTCCACCGGGAAGCACGAATTCCTTGAGAGGCGGCAGCTCGGCGTTGAAGCGCTCGATGGCGGCCTCAAGCCCCTCGACGTGGCGATCCTCGATGGCGCGATGGCCGGGGATGCACAGCTCGCCCCCGAGGTCGAACAGGTCGTGCTGCACCTCTACCAGGAGGTCGGCCACCGAAGTCGGAATACCCGGAACCGCAAGGACCATGCCAATGGCGCTGTTGCACTCATCGACCGTGCCGTAAGCGGTCACCCGCGCGCAGTCCTTCGCGACCCGCGTACCGTCGCCAAGTCCGGTCAGGCCCTCGTCCCCGGTGCGGGTGAAGATTCTCGATAGTCGATTGCCCATGCAGGCTCCTAGTGAAAGTCGCGGCGCAGGGCCACGAACAGGCTACGGCCCATGGTGTTGTAGCCACGCGCCAGTTCATAGTTCTCATCGAACAGGTTTTCCACCCTTGCCGTCAGGCTCCAGTCCTCGTTCAGGCTGAAGCGCCCCGCCAGCCCGACCAGCAGGTAAGCGTCCAGCCTGACCGGTGCTGGGAAACCGAAGTCCTGTCTCTGCCCGGCTGCCAGCAGGTCGAGCGACACCTGGTGGGCACCGAACGACCGGGTCAGGCTCGCCGTCAGGCTTTCGCGGGAGCGTCGCAGCAGGGCCTGGTTATTGGTGAGGTCGCGGGGATCCTGCAGGCTGGCGGTCATCCGCGCGGTCCAGGGCTCCGCGTCGTAGTCCCATGACGCCTCGACCCCGGTGATCCTCGCACGCTCGACATTGCGGTTTTCGCCCTCGAAGGTGGCGAAATCGGTGATCACGTACTGGATCAGGTCGTCCACTTCCTTGTGGAAGGCCACCAGCGAGAGGCGATGCCGATCGCTGGCGCGATAGCGCAGGCCGACCTCGACGGAGCGTGCCGACTCCGGCAGCAGGGCAGGGTTGCCGCCAAAGCCGAAGCGATCGGTGGCGTCCGGGGCCCGGTAGGCGGTCCCGGCCGCGGCCCACATGGACAGGTCGGCCCGCGGTGAGTAGCCATACTCCGCGTTCCAGGTGAATTGGCCACCGAAAGTCTCGTGATCCGTATAGCCCGCCGCTGCCAGCCAGCGGTGTCGGCCGAACCCGAGCTGGTGTTGCAGGTAGGCAAGACGGCTCTCGGTGCCTTCCACAAAGGTGAGCCCGTAGGATTCGGAGTCCGCATCCTCGTCCTGCAGCAGCAAGCCAGCGGTCAACTGGCCGTAACCGCCCAGACGCAGGTCCGTCTGCCACTCCAGCTGCCAGCGACGGGTTTCCAGCAGGTCGCTCGACTGGTTCTGCCTGATGAGGTCCGTGGCGTGCCCCAGGGTGACCCTGCTCGCCGCGTGATCACCCAGCGGTCCCGCCGCTTCGAGCGCGAAGGCCGAATTCACGAAATCCTGGTCGACCGGGGTGACGAAGAAGTCCGAGTACTCCGAGGTCCCGGCGGCTCGCCAGCCGCGTGCCGAGAGCTGCCAGTCTCCAAGGTCGCGATGCACCGACCCGGTGAAGGATAGATGGCGATAGCCGCGGTCGACTTCGTCACCCACCAGGGTGGGAAACCCCTCGCTGTCCAGCCAGCTGGCCATCAGGGCGGCATCCGTGCGGTCTCCGGACCAGCCCAGGGACAGTCCGGCCAGCTGCGTGCCCCATGCGCCTGCCCCGATCTCGACGGATCGGCCGGCGTTTTCCCCGCGGCGGGTGATGACGTTGATCACGCCGCCGATGGCGTCGGAGCCGTACAGGGTCGAGCGCGGGCCCTTGA
>JAURMS010000321.1 GCA_030830595.1 Gammaproteobacteria bacterium
GACCTGCTGCTGTACTTCCAGCGGGACCTGCGCATCGAATCGCACTGGCAGGTGGACGGTACCCATTACCAGCGCACCGCCGAAGACTGGCTGTCACGCATGGACGCGGCCCGCGACGAGCTGATGCCGCTGTTCGCCCAGACCTACGGCCCCACCCAGGCGCGGCGCTGGTGGGTGTACTGGCGGGTTTTCTTCATGTCGTGCGCGGAGTTATGGGGTTACGAGCACGGCCAGCAGTGGCTGGTGTCGCATTACCGCTTCTGCAAGCCCGGCTGAGGCTTGTCTCGGGCGGCTGGTCGGGTCATGCTCGGGGCATGTCGAGGCTGCTGTCCGTCCTGCTGCTTTGCATCGCCAACCTGGCCGCCCACGGCGAGGTTCCGAGCGAGGCCGAGCGGCAGGCTGTTTACGATGACTTCAAGCGTGCCTTTGCCGCGGGGCAGATGCCGGAGGCGCTGGCCCTGGCCGACCAGCTGGTCCGCCTCATGGAAGCCGCCAAGGTAGACAACGAGCGCCTGTCCACGGCCTGGAACAACCTCGGCGTGGTGCGGTTCCGCACCGGCGATCTGGCCGGTTCCGAGGCCAGTTTTCGGCGCTCCCTGGAACTGCTGGAGGCCACCGAGGGCATCGCCTCACGGCGCCTGATCTCGCCGCTGGCTGGCCTGGCGGCCGTGCAGGCGGCAGGCGATCAGCACGCGCTCGCCGCCGAATCCCTGCAGCGGGCAGTGGCCATCAGCCGTCGCTCCGAGGGCCTGTTCAACCTCCGCCAGCTCGAGCTGCTGGATCCCCTGGCCCGCAGCTTCGAGGCCCTGGGCGCCGATGCACAGGTAGAGCAGCAACATCGTTATGCGCTCAAGATCGTGCAGCGCGAATACGGCGTCAACGATCCCCGCACGCTGCCGGCCACGCTGGAACTGGCGCGCTGGCTGGAGGGCAAGGGGCGCTATGTGTCATCCCGCGCACTGTGGGGCCAGGTCGTCAGGGTCGGCTCCGCCGAAGGCGCCGGGCTGAACGTGGCCACCATCGACGGCCTGGCCGCCATCGCCCGGACCTATCGCCTGCAGTATTCCCTGGATCCTGAATCGATTGCCGAGGCGAATGCGGAAGACCCCTTCGCCGGACGCTACGAGTCTGGCACCACCCTGCCGGCCCGCTACATCGCGGTCCGGCTCGACGATGACGGCGAGAAGGCCGCCCTCAAGGCCCTGGAACTGCTCGAGGCCAGCAGCGACCCACCCCCCGAGTTGCTGGCGCGGGTGCTGATGGAACTGGGCGACTGGTACACCACGGCTCATCGGCCCGAGTTGGCGCTGCCCTATTACCAGCGGGCCTGGCCCCTGCTGGCCGAGGCGGAGGCCCAGGGAGGTGCCGCGAACCCCCTGTCGGTCCCGCTCCCGCTGCATTACCGGCCGCCCAATGCCGCCACCCGCAACCGTGATCGGGACGGAGTGATCACCGAAGCACGGCCCCTGAGCGTGGAGTTGACCATCGCAGCGACGGGCGAGGTCACTGCCGTCAAGGTCATGGAATCGACGATCGACGAAAGCCAGACCAACACCCTGGTCCGCACCTTAGGCAGGGCCTGGTTCAGGCCCCGCTTCGACGCCGGCGAGCCCGTGGAGGAGCCGGCCTTTCCCTACACCGAGACCTGGTTCGTGATCGCCGACCCGGCTCAACCGCCGTCGGAGGCGTCCGGGCCTGAGTCCGTGGTGGAGCCTGCATCCGAAGCGGCTGGCGGAGCAGGATCCGAAGTAACAGGCAGCTGAGCCTCGACCGACCGCCCCAGCAGTGCCTTGACGGTGTCCTGGCTGAGCAACTCGGTGGCGACCTTGGCCGCGGCGTCGCGCATTGCGCGCTCAGTGGCCAGCTTGAGCGGCTCGGCGCCGGACATCATGCCGCTTTTCTGGCGACCGTAGCCGGTGAGCACATAGCCATCCAGGCGCTGCCCATCGGGCGAATAGACGTCGATCCGGTAGCGAACGGTGACGATGTAGCTCTCGCCGGCCACGTCACGCGGCGTCAGGAAGGCATAGTCCTCGAAACGCGGCACCAGGATGAAGCGCACGCGGGAGTCGCCCGCAGCGGGATCGTCGACCTTGAGCACCTGCTGGAACATCGCCCCGAGAAGGCGGTCGAGCTTGGCCACGTGCGCTCCACCCAGGTCGGCCTCGTACTTGACCTGGTAGCGCTCCTCGCTGTGGATGAAGTTCCGGAACTCTTCCGGGTAGTGCACGCCGATGGTCACCGGCTCCGGCTCCAGCAGCGGCGACGGCAAGCTGGTCACCGGCGCCACCCGCACGCCGCCGCAGCCGGCCAGCAGCGCCAGCCCGGCCACGAGACATGCGGTCCTGTTGGATCCCCTCATCATCCGCGCCGGCCGCCTCCGAAAGAATCGTCGGTCAGGCCGACGAAGGTACCACCGTTCCTGGCACAGAGTATGCGCATGAGGGTGGCAAAACGCACGCTGGTGTACTGGGGGACGTTCGGTCCGAGCGGGAAGCCGATGGCATGGATGCGCACCCGGGGCTGTCCAGAGCGGTCCTTGCGATTGATGCGCTCGACCGTATCGACGACGTCCTGGATCGACGGTCCGGTGAATTCATCGCCGAACACGTAGATGCTGATGCGGTTCTCGGGCGAGTAGAAGGTACGGATGGCGGCCACGATGCCCTCGACGGGGCTCGAGTTGGAGAACGACTGCCAGCGCCGGAACACGTCGAGGATGGCCTTGCGGCGCGCAGGCGAATCGGGGATCCACTTGCCCCGGTATTCGCTGAACATGTAGCCGCCCTCGTCGTCCATGACCTGGATGCCCTTGACCTTGGGGTAAATCTCCAGCACTTCGCGCATCTTCTGCTGGGCGCGCTGCCAGCTGAAGGTCTGCATCGAACCGGACGTGTCGACGATGAAGATCACGTACTCGCTGTCGACCGGGATGCCGCCGATGGGCTGGTCGACGCTGCGGCGGAAATCGCTGCCGAGCAGGCGCTTCATCTCATCGGTCAACGACTGGCGGGCTGAGGACAAGGTACCCTGCAGCGTCTCGAGCGTCTCGCCCTCGGCACGAGTGGCGGCGTATTCACCCTCCACCTCGGAGAGGTCGCCGCGCAACCGAGCGACCCGGGTTTTTTCCTCGGAGAGCTGTTCGACCCGGGCCCGCAACTCCCGCTCGAGCACGTCGGACGTGCCGCGGATCTCATAGAGCTCCTCCTGCATGGCCCGGACCTGCGCATCGAGGTCCTCCTGCGACTGCTCGAGCTGCAGCGGCTCACCCACTTCATTCAGGACCAGCAGCAGGATGATGGCCCCGAAGCCACAGCTGATCACGTCCAGGAAGGACATGCTGAAGACTTCGGTGGAACGTCGCTCGCGGCGCTTCACGGCCAGTCCTCGGGGGGGCTGAGGAAGGCGCCGCCAGAGGCCTGCGCCAGCCGCCAGAACCAGGTCGGGGCCTGCGGATCCCCCTCCATGGGCAGCAATACCACGTTAATCGGTGGCGGCCGGGCTCCGAGCGACCGCACGGCACGCTGCATGAATTCTTCACGATCCCCCGAATCCACCAGCTTCTTGAAGGTAGGCGGCTTGTCGTCCTGGGTGGGCAGGCCATCGGTCACCAGGATCACGTTGTCGGGGGCCGGCTCCAACTGGCGGATGATCGCGAAGGCGTTGATGAGGCTGCTGCCACCCTCGGGCGGGGTTTCGCGCAGGGCCTTCAGGGCACGCCCCATGGCCTCGGCGTCCTTCGCCTCCGCCCAGCGGCCGTTGCTGCCAGGCACCAGCGACCACGGCCGGGTGTTGAAGGCATAGAGCTGGAACTTCGCCTCCGGTGGCAGCTGCGCCGACACCCAGTCGACCGTGCCGATGGCCTGCTGCCACTTGGCCGAGCGCAGCTTGCGATCGTTTGACATGTTGCGCATGCGCAGGATGTTCACCACGGTCTCATCGAGCATGCTGGCCGAAGCGTCTACCAGCACCAGCACCCGCTGGCCACCCACCTTCAGCCCGGTCAGGTACTGGCGGTCTCCGTCGCCGGAGACGCTGCGGACCCGCGTGCCGGTCTGGGTTTCCTCGGCCGATTCGCGCAGGCGGCGGGTGTCTTCCTCCAGCGACTTCAGGTCGGCCTTCAGGCGCTCCAGGCTCTCGCGCCGGGCCAGGGTATCGAACTCGAATTTCGAGAGCTCCTCGCGGGTCTCGGTCAGCCGCTGCAGCACCTCGCGAGCCAGCCCCTCGGCACGTACCCTTTCCTGGTCGGTGCTGGCCAGTGCATTCCGCAGTTCAGCAAGCTGCTTGTAACCCTCCAGGACCTGCCGCTCGAGGCGCGTGGCCTCCGCATTCAGGTCCTCGGTTTCCTTGATGCGGGCGAGGCCGGACTGCGCGCTGATGATGGTGTACAGCAGCACCACCGCGCCCAGCCCGCAGCTCATCACGTCCAGGAAGGACATGCTCCAGGCCTCTGCACGGCGGCGCGCCATGGCTCACTCCACCTCGATCAGGTCAAGGATCACCCCGGGGGTGCCGACCCTGAGCTTGTCGCCCGGTGAGAGCAGCACGCTGCCCTGCACTCGCCGGCCATTGACCCAGGTACCGTAGCGGCTGTCATCCAGGAGCTCGACGCGACCCGCACTGGCGACCAGGCGACAGTGCTGCCTGGACACGCCGGTGGGGCGTCCCGCCAGTCGAAGCTGCCGGTCTCCCGCGGGATCGAGCCCCACGCAGAGTTCCCCCTCCTGCAGTCGATGAGCCTGCCCCGCATGCAACAGGTGGGTGGGCGCCCTCGCAGGCACCGTCTCGGACACCCGCTCCGAAGGCAGGGGCACACTGCGCGGCAGGGCGATCAGCAGGCCGCCCTCGCCCATACCCGGCCACTGTGCCACGCCCCGCGCCAGCGCTCCGGGCTCGAGACGTCGAGCTTCGACTCCCGGCAGCGCCGCCAGCCGCTCGACCAGTCCTGGCACGCTGCGGGTGCGGTGACCCAACAGCACGGTGACGGGCTCACCTTGCAGCTGGCCACGCACCAGTTCCACCAGCTGGGCATAGAACGCCTCAGCGGCAAGCAGCGCATCCTCGCGCGTGAAAGGCACCGCAAGGCGGCCATGTGGCGAATCGATGGCCGCCTCCACCTCCTCGCGTTGCTCGAGCAGCTCCAGCCACTCAGGCAGCCTGTCCATCAGCGACTGTTCACTGGCCGCATGGTGCAGCGGATCGAAACGGGTTCGACCGACCATCGAGCCGGCGACCCAGCGGGCCAAGCTCTCGTGCAGGGACCTGAGTCCCACCCGAGGCGCCAGCTCGACCCGGCCGCGACGCAGCGACTGCCGGCCGGCAAGTTCGGTGAGGACGGCCTGATGCAGGTGCAAATCCAGATGCAACACGCGCGGATGCGCGGGCACGGGTGCGGCAGCCGCCACGGCCAGGTCGATGAAACCGACGGTTTGCAGGCCAGCCGCAGAGGCGATACCCGCCAGCAAGCCGAGCTGGCGCGGCCTGAGGCTGCCCGGCAC
>JAURMS010000322.1 GCA_030830595.1 Gammaproteobacteria bacterium
ATGCGCATGGAGGGCGTCGGCGAGGGCTTGCGCCCAACCGGCCAGCAGGAGGACAAGCCGTGATCCGGCTTGTCATCGCTGCGCTCTCGCTGGTGGCTGCCACCGCTGCTGCCCAGATCAACGAGGTACCCATGCAGGGCGAGGGCAATGACTGGGTCAAACAGCTCGAGCTCAGGGGTCGTCTCGACTGGGAATGGATGCGCACCTACCCGAGCGAGGTCTATTTCGCGACCCGGCGTGAGTCATCTCGGCAGGGTGACGTGGTGACCCTGTGGACCCGGATCGAATACCGCGACCTGCAGGAGCTGCCTAATCCGCACCGAAGCATCGCCAGCCAGGACCAGTGGGATTGTGCCGGTCGCCGCAAGGCCAACCTGCTGACCGTATATTACCGTCAGTCAAACCTGCTGGACTCTGCGGGCACCTCGACGGCCAACCTCACCACCTGGCAGGTCGTTGAGCCCGGCACGCTGGGTGAGCTGCTGCTGGAATTTGCCTGCAGTATTGAGCCGGGCTAGGTCGTACGGGTGACCTTTTGCAGGCCGGCCGGGCGGTCGGGATCGATGCCGCGCGCCAAGGCGAGCCCTAATACCATCCGATAGAAGGCCTGGATGGCCACGATCGGCTGGAGCGACGCTTCGGTTGCCGGCAGTGGCAGATGCGCAGTCCCAACCAGAGGCGCGCCGCCAACCTGCAGCACGCGCGCTCCCCTCTCCAGCAGCGCGTCCACGGCATGCGCCAGGGCTGGCCTGCTGGCATCGTCCTGGGCAAACACCAGCACCGGAAAACCGGGATCGACGATGGCGATGGGTCCATGCAGTAATTCTGCCGCGCTGACGGCCTCCGCATGCACTCGGCAGGTCTCCTTGAGCTTGAGGGCAGCCTCCTGGGCCACGGCCAGGCCAGGACCTCGGCCGATCACGTAAAGCCGGGATGCGTCCCGCAGGATTGAGGCGCCCTGTTCGAAATCCAGGTCGAACGCGTCAGCCAAGGCGGCAGGTAACGCCTCTAGGTGGGCGAGCAGGCCCATATCGCCCGCCCAGTAGGCGACCAGTCGGGCGAGCGCCGTGAGGCTGCAGATAAACGATTTGGTGGCTGCCACCGCCGACTCGCTGCCTGCACCGAGATCGAGGACGTAATCGGCCTCGGCCGCCAGCGGTGAGTCCGTGTCGTTGACCAGGGCGATCACCAGCGCACCACCCCGTCGCGCCATGGCTACGCTCGTGACCAGGTCCGGACTGTGCCCGGACTGGGAAATGGCGATACACGCCATGCCCTCCAGGTCTGGTGCGATGCCGTAGACCGAACGGATCGACGGCTCCGAGGAGCCGGTGGCGATACCGAGCCGCGTCTCGATGAGGTGACGGCCGAAGGTGGCTGCATGATCCGAGCTGCCACGGGCCAGGGTCATGACTGCGCGCGGTGGAGTGGTCTTGAGTCGGGTAACCAAGGCCTCGAGGATCGGCGCCAGGGTTGTGGCTTGCGCGTGGACACGCTGGGGCGCCTCAGCAGCCTCACGCCAGGTCAGCATTGTCCGGGCGGATTCCCTGCTCAGGAGGGATCGTCCGCCATACCGAGATGCCGCGCCACGAAGGACCACTGGTCGGCCCAGTCCTCGATCTGCATCCAGGTCGGCTTGCCGGCCCCGTGACCGGCCCGGGTCTCGATCCTGATCAGCACCGGCTGGTCACAGCCCTGATCCCGCTGCAAGGCTGCGGCAAACTTGTAGCTATGCCAGGGGACGACTCGATCGTCCAACTCAGCGGTGGTGACCAGGGTCGGGGGGTAGCATTCATCCTTTCGGGTGTTGTGCACGGGTGAGTAGGCCGCCAGCGCCTTGAACTGTTCCGGATCCTCGACGGTGCCATAGTCGCTCGACCACTGGTAGGCGTTCGCACTGGCGGTGTGGTAACGCAGCATGTCGAGCACGCCCACGCCGGGCAGCGCTGCGCCGAACAGTTCCGGACGTTGGGTCAGCGTCGCACCGACCAGCAGTCCCCCGTTGCTGCGGCCCATGATGGCCAGCCGGTCCGGGCGGGTATATTTTTGTTCGATCAACCACTCGGCCGCGGCGATGAAATCGTCGAAGACATTTTGCTTGCGCGTCTTGGTGCCGGCCATGTGCCAGGCTGCGCCATACTCGCCGCCTCCACGCAGGTTGGCGACTGCGTAGACACCTCCCAGTTCCAGCCACCCTGCCACCGCGGCGCTGTAGCCGGGCGTCAGCGAAATATCGAAGCCACCATAGCCATACAGCAGCACCGGATTGCTGCCGTTAAGCTCAAGGTCCTTGCGCCGGGTAATGAACATGGGCACGCGGGTGCCGTCCCGAGAGGTGTAGAACACCTGCTCGGTCAGGTACGGAGCGGGGTCGAAGGCAACGCCCGGCGCACGATAGGGCGTCACGCTGTCGGTGGCCACGTCGTAGCGATAAAGTGCCCGCGGTGCCAGGTAGTCGGTGTAGGCAAAGAAAGTCTCGCTGCCGGTCAGGTTCTGTGGAAAGCCGTCGGCACTGCCCGCGCCAGGCAGCTTCACCTCGTTACGCAGGGAGCCGTCCTGGCGATGGATGCGCACCACCGAATGGGCATCCTTGAGGTACTGGGCTACGAAGTGCCCGCCCACCAGGCTCGCTGACTCCAGGCGCTCATCCTGTTCGTCGATGAGCACCCGCCATTTCGCCGGCGAGGCGTCGGCCGGGTCGATGGCCACCACACGTCCGCGGGGCGCCCCCTGGGTGGTCTGGAAGTACAGCAGGTCGCCGTCGTTACCGAGGAAATCATAGAGCCCGTCCCATTCGTCGAGCAGGCGCTGCACCGGCGCGTCCTCAACGTCGAGGCGCTGCACGTAGATGGCGTTGCGCTCATAGCCGTCGAAAATGGTGTACACCAACCAACGGCCGTCATCCGAGACGGCGGCACCCGGATTGCGGCGCGGATGGTCGGTGATCTCGAACACCAGCGGATCCGCCTCCTGCTCGCTGCCGAGTCGGTGGAGGTGAACCCGGACCTGCTGCTGGTCGTCACCGGTCCCGTCGGCCTTGCGGGGGTAACGCGAGTAGTAGAACGCGGACTCGTCCGGTAACCAGGCCACTCCGGTGAACTTGGTCAGGCCCAGGATTTCGGGCAGGTCCTTGCCACTGGCAACCTCGCGGATCCTCCAGGTCTTCCAGTCGGTGCCGCCGTCTGAGAGGGCATAGGCGACGTAGGTGCCCTTGGGACTGATGGAATACTGGGCGAGCGCGATGGTGGCGTCGCCGGCCAACTGGTTCGGATCAAGTAGGACTCGTGGCTCGGCGGACAGCGAGTCGGTCCAATACAGGACGGCCTGGTTCTGGAGTCCGCGCTTTTCGGTGAAGAAGTAACGCTCGCCCTTGCGGAGGGGTACCGAGTACTGGTCGTAATTCCACAGTGCGGTCAGCCGCTCCACCAGCTGCTGTCGCAGCGGGTGACCTTCCAGAAACGGCCTGGCCACGCCATTCTGGGCGGTGACCCACTCCTTGACCTGCTCGCTGCCCAGGTTTTCCATCCAGCGATGGGGATCGGCGACGTCGATGCCGTGGTAGGTGTCCAGCTGGGGGCCTGGCGAGCTGGATGGATAGTTCAATTCTGCGGGCGCCGGACCTGCGGCGAAAGTGAAGATCACCATAGAGAGAGCGATGCCGTGGAAGCGGTTCATGTTCGATGCCCTGACGCCAAGATGCGCAGATGCTATCCAACCCGCATGGGTAGGCCAACCCCCACCGGATCGACCCATACTGTGACCGAATTACCGGAACTGTGACGCCTGAGGCCGTGTCCAAGAGGTACGATGAGCGCAAGCCTGTGATCAAACCGGAGACTTCCATGCGTCACCTTCGCCTGTTGCCGTTGGCCCTGTTGAGCCTGCTGTGGCTGTCTGCCTGCGCGCCGGCAGAGGAGCCGAAGGATCCGGAGTCCGATCTCGCCGCTCGTGAGGCTGAGATTGCCCAGCGTGAAGCTGAGCTCGAACTGCAGGAGCGCGAGATGGAGCTGGCACGGCGAGAGGCGGAACTGGCCGCTCGGGAGCAGGCTCCGACCAAGCCGGCGGCCCCCGCCGCGAAGCCTGCTGCAGCAACGCCTGCACCGAGGCCGGCACCGGCCCCAGTCCCTGCGTCCAGGCCTGCCCCCGTCCAGGCGGCCGCGCCGGCCGCAAAACCCATCGCGCCCCTGCCGCCGCTGGTGGTGCCGGCTGGCACTCGGGTATCCGTCGAGCTGTTATCGGCAATCTCGAGCAAGGAAAACCGCCGTGGAGACCGGGTTGAGGCGCGGGTCGTATCTGACGTCATGGTCAATGGTGAGCGGGCGATTCCGACCGGCGCCATGGTGTCTGGAACCGTGACCGAGCGCACCTCAGGCAGCAAGCGCATCGGCGCCACGCCGAGCATCACCGTCAGCTTCGACACCCTCGCCCCGGATGCAGACCGTGCAGTTGCCATGGCGGCGCGCTTCACCGAGACCGGTAAGAGCGAGGGAGGCCGGGACGCTGCCAAGATTGCCGGCGGTGCGGTGGCTGGCGCGGTCATTGGCAAGCAGGTTGAGGACGACAAGGGCGCCGTGGTCGGCGGGCTACTCGGTGCGGCCGCGGGTGCAGCGGCAGCCAAGAACACCGGTACCGAGGCTGAGGTGCCGGCTGGCCGCGTCATCACGCTCGTGCTCGACGACGCGGTGGAGGTCAAGCGCTAGGCACGGGTACTGCGGCGAGGGCTCCATGCCACCCGTGCGCCGCGTGCTGCGCGCCACGCCTCACGGGGCTGTCCCCAAACCCTGACGGTCACGCTCGACAACGGTGGAGGCAGGGTTGCCTCGCGTAATGGCTCGGAGCCCAGCCGCCTGGCCAGCGCCACCGAACGCTCGTTGGCGTCCTCGATGCAGTGGATCACCTCGGGCCAGCCAAGCTCCTCGAAGGCGAAGTCCATGCAGGCTGCGGCAGCCTCGAAAGCGAGCCCGCGACCCTGCGCCTCGGTGGTGACGGCCCAGCCGATTTCCTGGCCGGGCCAGCCCTCCGGATGGTTTGGGCCTATGCGGCCGATCCAATCGCCGGTGGTTTTCTCGAACACCGAGAACATGCCATAGCCGCGCAGCACCCAGCCGCCAATCTGACCAGCAAAGGTTCTCCAGGCCTGGGGACGCGACTGCACCCCGCCGAGGTGCGCCATCACCTGTGCGTCGCCCAATGAGTCGGCCACCGCATCGAGATCGCTGGCGCGCGGTTCACGCAGCAGCAGTCTTGGCGTCTCGATGGAGATGGCTGGCAACACGGTTCTGACCTCCATCAACAAAAAGGGCTGCCCGTTCGGGCAGCCCTTGTTTGCCATCACCGCAAAATCTAGAACGTCTTGCGGATGGTCAGGCCGAAGGTGCGCGGCTGGTTCGGGTAGCCCGAGAGGCTGCCCTGCTGCGCCACCGACGGGAACGAGCTCTGCAGGTACTCGTCGTCGGTGAGGTTCCGACCCCAGAACAGTACGGACCAGCCGTTGCGTGTGGCGCCAAGGCTGGCATTCAAGGTGCCTACTTCCCGGGTCGCTACCGACTTCGGGACGTTTTCGGTGACCTGCACTTCGTCTTCGTACAGGTAATCTGCCCGCAGGAAGCCATCGAGGCCCATGGCCTGCCATTTTAGGGTGAAGCCCACCGACAGGCTGGTGCCGTGAATGCCAGCCGGCGTCGAGCCGCTGAGGTCTGCCGGACCATCAGGCCCTTGGGCGCCCGGGAAGCTATCGTATATCGGATCCAGGAAGGTGCCGGCGATGTTGATGTCCAGCGCCGGGATCGGCGCCCAGAGCAGTTCAACTTCAAGGCCTTCAGTGGATTGCTTGCCTGCGTTAGCCAGGCTGAAAGCCGTGCCCACGAACAGGTTGGACTGGAAGCCCTTGATCTCCTGGTCGAACACCGCGATGTTGAGGGCTACCGTTTCCCAGCGCGCCTTCATGCCAATCTCGTAGACGGTGGCTTCTTCCGGCCCAGCGAGACGGCTGCCGTACCGGGGATAGTAGGGATTGGCATAGCCCCCGAGCGGCGACAAGGGGGGGTTGGCAGGATTCAGTACGGGTTTGCTATCGCGCGAGAGGTTCCACGATGACGCCTTGAAACCAGTGGAAACACCGGCGTAGACATTGATGTTGTCTGTGGCCTCGAAGGCCAGCCGCACGGTGTAGGTGGTGTCGCTGTCGTCGCTCTTGCCGTTTTCGAAGGGTATCACCGGCGCCAGGAACTGGAACGGATACAGGCCCAGTGCAGAGTTACACAGGGGCGGCGGGTTTTCAGGCGAGCATGCTGTCACACTGACCCCATCAGCAATACCTGCTGCGGTAAGGTTTGCACCTATATTGGCGGGCGTGGCTGGCAAGCCGGTGAGCGCGAAAAAGGCGCCCCCAAATCCGATCTGCACCAGGTCCAACTGTCCGAACAGCTCGTTGCCGCGGTCCGACATGTCGACCCGCTTGTCCGTCTGGGTGTGTGACACGCCTACGGTGGCCGTCAGGCGGTCTGTGACGTCGAAGTCCAGTTGCCCGAAGAAGCTCGAGGAGCTGGCGTCCTGAGTGGTGAACTGGGCGTTGAACTGCCCACCGGCCAGCAGCGTGCCCGCAGGGAGGCCGAGGGCGGCCTCGAAGCCACCGAAGGCGTTGGGGTTGCAGGTTAACGCGCCTTGGAAGCAGCCCGTGGAAGCGGCTACCAGAAGTGTTGCGTAGTCCCGGAAGTCCGAGCCCCAGCTCACGGAAGTGTCGTAGTCGACATCTTCCTCGAAGAAGTAGGCACCCACCAGTCCCCGGAAGCGGCCACCCGCATCATAGGAGAGGCGAAACTCCTGGGTGAAGGTGTCGATCTTGGCATCGTTGACCTGGGTGCCCAGGTCGGCGCTGGTGAAGTCGATGTCGGTGTTAAATAAGGAATCCACCTCGCGCTGGGCGGTGATGGAGGTCACCGACCAGTTGCCCAGGTTCCAGTCGACCTGCAGCGAGACGCCGCTGTTGTCCACCTGGTTGCGCGGCGCAAAATCCAAGTATCCGTTGTAGCTGTTCGGCGCGTTGGGATCGAGCTGGCCACCGAGCAGGCTGATGAGGCCCGCCGTCGGGCCAGCCAGGATGTTGGTTACCGCACAGCAGAGTTCGTCGATCTCGCCCTTATCGGCGATCAAGCGGAACGACAGGTTCTCGCTGGGTTCCCACAGCAGCTGGCCACGCAGGTCCCAGCGGTCGCGATCATTGATTTCAGTTCCAAGGTTGATCAGGTCGAAATAGCCATCGCGGGTGAAGTGATTGCCGGCGAGGCTGAAGGCCAGGGTGTCGCTGAGGGGCCCGGTCACCTTGGCGCGCAGGCCCTGGTAATCGTAATTGCCGATGGTGGCTTCCACTGCGCCGCCCCACTCATAGGAGGGCTTGGCGGTGACCACGCTGATGACGCCTGCCGAGGCGTTCAGGCCGAACAGCGTGCTCTGCGGGCCGCGCAGCACTTCGACGCGCTCGAGGTCGAACAGGTCACCGATGGCGGCAACGCTGCGCGAGCGGTATACGCCGTCGATGAACACACCGACAGAGGGCTCGATGCCAATATTGGTTCCGCCGTTGCCGAAGCCACGGATGATGAAGTTGCTCTGGCTGGAGTTCTGCAGGGTGGTGACTCGCAGCGACGGCACGATGCTTTGCAGGTCGGCGATGTCATTGATCTGGGCCTGCTCGATGGTCTCGGCACTGGTGACGGCCACCGAGATCGGGGCCTCCTGCAGCGTCTGTTCCCGTTTGGTTGCGGTGATGACAATCTCTTCCAGCTGCAGGTCCTGGGCGTAAGCGGTGGACGAGAGCACCGACGCCACGGCCAGACAGACGAGTCTATTCACAGGTTTCATGAGTCCCCCTCAAGTGGTTTCTAAGATATTAGCCCGGATTTTGTGGTTTTCGCACTAG
>JAURMS010000323.1 GCA_030830595.1 Gammaproteobacteria bacterium
CGGCCGTCCGTTCACAGGTGATCACGCCGGATTGCTGCTGTACCGCACTCTGCACGAGTTCGGCTTTGCCACGGCACCTGATTCGGTGTCTGCCGATGACGGGCTGCGCCTCCTTGACTGCCGCATCACCAATGCAGTGCGCTGCCTGCCTCCGGCCAACAAACCCATGCCCACCGAAGTCCGCGAGTGCAACCCCTATCTGGTTGGCGAGTTGGCACAGGTGCCGCAGGGCGGGGTCATTCTGGCGCTGGGCGCGATCGCTCATACCGCCGTGCTGTCGGCCATGGGCCTGAAGCAGGCGTCCCACAGGTTCGGTCATGCCCGCCGCCACGACCTTCCGGGCGGGCGCCTGTTGCTGGATTCCTTTCACTGCAGTCGCTACAACACCCAGACCCGCAGGCTCACCCCCGAGATGTTTCGGGCTGTCTTCGCCGAGGCACGCACCAGCCTCGCGACCCAAAGCCGGGCAGCAAAGTGAGCGGTTTCGACAGCGCCGAGTTCGTGGCCAACCTGCCGACTCGTCCCGGCGTGTACCGGATGTACGGCGCGGCGGAGGAGGTGATTTACGTCGGCAAGGCCCGAAACCTCAAGAGCCGGGTCGCCAGTTACTTCCGGCCCGACCAGGTCAGCTCCAAGGTCATGGTGCTGGTCCGTTCGATCGAGCGCATGGAGGTCACGGTCACCAATTCGGATACCGAGGCGCTACTGCTGGAATACAACCTGATCAAGGAACACCGGCCGCGCTACAACGTTATCTTGCGGGACGACAAAAGTTTCCCCTATTTGCACATCAGCGCCCATCCTTTTCCCCGGCTCACGTTCTACCGCGGCAGCCGCAAGATCGCGGGCCGGCTGTTCGGTCCTTATCCGGATTCCCGGGCGGCGCGGGGCACGCTGCACCGTTTGCAGAAGTTGTTCCGGCTGCGCGGCTGCAAGGACAGCTACTTCGAGAATCGGAGCCGGCCCTGCCTTGAGCACCAGATCGGTCGCTGTTCGGCGCCCTGCGTGGGTCTCATCAGTGCGGATGCTTACGAGTCTGACATCGCTGCGGCTGTCATGGTGCTGGAGGGGCGCAACGAGGAACTGGCCGGCCAGCTGAAGACCCAGATGGAGGAAGCCGCAGCCCGGCTGGAATTCGAGCGTGCCGCCGCGTTGCGTGACCAGTTGGGCGCGCTGGCCAGCCTGCAGGCGCAGCAGGTGATCAGTGCCGCGGATGCGCCCGACGCGGAGGCGGACGTGCTGGCGCTCGCCATGGAGGGGCAGGAGGCCTGCGTGGCACTGCTCATCGTCAGGGGAGGGCGCATCCTGGGCACCCGCCACTATTTTCCGCGAGTGCCGATCGACGAGCCGGACGCCGTCCTGTCGGCCTTCGTGGCCCAGCATTACCTCGAGCAGGATCCCCCGAGACAGATTCTGACCAGCCTCGAACTGGCTGATGCGGAGGCGCTGAACCAGGCCCTGACCCGTGGCCGCCACACGGTAGAAGTGAAGCGACCGCAGCGCGGGCTGAAGGCTCGCTGGCTCGACATGGCCCAGGAGAATGCCGACAACGCCCTGCGCATGCGACTCGCCAGCCATGCGGGAGTGGAGGAGCAGAGACAGGCGCTGGCGGAGGCACTCGGCATGGCCACCGTGCCGGTGCGGATTGAGTGTTTCGACGTCAGCCATACGCAGGGTGAGGCCACGGTGGCCTCGTGCGTGGTGTTTGGAACGCAGGGGCCCGTGAAGCAGGAGTATCGGCGGTTCAAAATCACAGGCCTGAGCCCGGGGGATGACTATGGGGCCATGCGCCAGGCCGTGGAACGTCGATTCCGCAGGATCGCCGCCGGGGAGTCATCCATGCCCGACCTGCTGCTGATCGACGGGGGTGCCGGGCAGCTTGCGGCCGCGCAGGAGGGCTTGGCTCTCGCCGGTTGTTCACCGGCTTTGACTGTCGGGGTGGCGAAGGGGGCAGACCGCAGAGCGGGACAGGAACGTCTGTTCTTGGCCGGGCAGGCCGCCCCGTCTATACTTCCATCCGATTCGAAGGCACTCCATCTCATCCAGCGGATCCGCGATGAAGCACACCGTTTCGCCATCACCGGCCACCGTCGCAGCCGCGCCAAGTCACGGCAGGCGTCGCTGCTGGAGACCATTCCCGGACTCGGGCCGGGCCGGCGCCGGAACCTGCTGCAGCACTTCGGCGGCCTGCAGGGCGTGGTGAAGGCCGGCGTGGAAGACCTCGCAATGGTCAAGGGCGTCAGCCGGGGGCTGGCGGAGTCGATTTACGACCACCTGCATCCGGGGGCACGTTGAGCCACCCTTACACCTTGCCGAACCTGCTGACCGGACTGCGCATCCTCTGCATCCCGATCGTGGTGATCCTCTTCTACCTGCCCTATGCATGGTCGGACATGGCCTGCGGGCTGATGTTCGCCCTCGCCGGCATCACCGACTCCTTCGATGGTTACCTGGCCAGGCGGCTGGGCCAGGTGTCTCCGCTGGGTGCCTTCCTGGACCCGGTGGCGGACAAGTTGATCGTCGCCGTGGCGCTGGTGCTGCTGGTCTCCCGGGATCCGCACTGGTACGTCACCCTGACCGCGGCAGTCATCATCGGGCGGGAAATCACCATCTCGGCGCTCAGGGAGTGGATGGCCGAGATCGGTGCCCGAGGCAAGGTTGCCGTATCAGGGCTCGGTAAGCTCAAGACCATCCTGCAGGTGGTCGGCCTGTCCATGATGTTGTTCAGGCAGGACCTGCTGTTCCTGCCGATCTACGAATTGGGGTTGATCCTGACCATCGTGGCCGCAGTACTCACCCTGTGGTCGATGGTCCTGTACCTCAAGGCGGCCTGGCCGGAGCTGAGGGCTGGGCCCGGTGCTTGACAGCCCGTAGGAACCACTTAAAATTCGGCGTCTAACTTACGGTTAGCGGCGGGAATAGCTCAGTTGGTAGAGCGCAACCTTGCCAAGGTTGAGGTCGCGAGTTCGAGCCTCGTTTCCCGCTCCAGATTTTGACAGACCCCGGGACGGCCACCCGGGGTTTCTGTTATAAGAATCCCACCACGGCTAGGTGGCAGAGTGGTCATGCAGCGGCCTGCAAAGCCGTGTACGCCGGTTCGATTCCGACCCTAGCCTCCAGTCCCTTTTTGCTACGGCGAGAACGAATCCGTGCAGGTTCCGGTCAGGCTGACGACCTCGCTATTGGAACTGGCGCTCACGGTCATCTCCGCGGTTTTCGTGCCCTTCCTGATGTTGGTGTAGGACACCGTGATTGCGCAACTCTGGCTCGGCGCCAACAGGCTGCCCGCGGAGGGGCAGTTGCCGCTACTCTGGCTGAAGTCGCGACTCTTGAGGTTGACGCCTTGGAAAGTGATGGACTGACCGCCGGAGTTACGAACCAGCACCAGTTGAGGGCTGGCTTGTTCGTAGTTGCACTTGGCCAGGAAGCTCAAACTGGTGGGGCTGACGCTCAGGAAGCCCGGAGGCGGCGGTGGTCCGCCCCCTTCATCACCGGTGCCCGTCAGGGCAACCTGCTCGTTGACCGGCGTCCCATCCGTGGCAATGGCATTGATGAACAGCACGCCGGTGACGGTGCCAACGACAGCCGGCCGAAACTGGAGCTCGATGGTGCAACGGGAGCCTGCCGGCAGCATGCCCATGCAACTATCGGACAGGATGCTGAAGGCCGAGTTACCTCCCACGCTAGCAGCCAGAATGTTGTAGTCGGTGCCAGGGCGCCGCTTGTTGCCTTTCGCGCTGCTGAGGGTCACCGTGGCCGTTGCGGTGTCACCGATGACGACGGTGCGAAAATCAACGCTGGTGGGGCTGACGCTCAAGTTGGCAGAGGCCGCGGCGCTCCACATTCCCAACATCGCGACGACTGTAATGCTTGCGCTGCGCAGTCCATTCATTATGTTAAGTCCATGATTTGCTTGGGAAGCTATCAGTTCTGAACCCTATCATCTATACGCACTTGGCGTAACCACACAACTGACATAAGTCTGCTTGGGCGTAGTGTGTCATCGGCATGCGATACTCATGCATCGGCTCATGCCGGCCCCGGTGGCGGAATTGGTAGACGCTACGGACTTAAAATCCGTTGACCGCAAGGTCGTGCCGGTTCGATTCCGGCCCGGGGCACCAAGGCACAGGTTGCAGGGTTAGTCAGTATGACCCAACCGGCTCCCCGAGCAGGCGCCGTTCGCCAGTGAGCGAAAGGCCGCATCGGCCCACGGATCATGTCGGCGGCGAAACACCGCGCTGAACAACTCGCAGCGGGCAACGGGCTCCAAGGGTTCTGCATCCAGTTCTGACACGATGGCATCCCTGGTCACCCTGTCAGTGGTCGCTCTCAGGCCGCCGCCTGAGGGCGTATCGAGCACCATCAGTCGTGCAACTCCCTGGCCCGGCCATGCTGGCCAGAGTGGCAGGGAAGGCTCCTGGCCGCCACCGGGTGCGCCATCCCGGGCGAACTGCGTCCAGTACTGCATCATCTGCCGACTCAAGGCCAGGCGGCCAGCCTCATTACCCTCGTGAAACAGCAGCCCGCTGCGTGGTCCCACGTCGAAGTTGCCCATGACGAAAGGAATTTCCAGGCCGTGGGCGGCGCCGAGGATTCGCGAGACGTCCATGACGCCGAAGGCGGTGCCCTGTTCGTCCCAGTCCCAACGATAGGCAAACACGGCATGGCCATGGGAGGCGAGGGCGTCGGCGATGGAATCCACGCCATCGGCCTTCCAGAGCAGCGAACGATAGCGTGCCTCGCGGTCATAGCCCTCTGGGTCGCGCAGTCCCATGGGCAGTCCGAACATCTTGCGCGAGTGTCGTTCATCGAAGGCCATGAAGATCTTGTTCTCATCCCGGTTGGTGCCGATCAGCACCGGCACTTCGTGGTGCAGGCCCTCCGTGGCCAGTAATTCACGCAGGTCGCCCTGGCGGACGACAACGCCGTCCGGAAACACGCTGGGTACCCGGTTGTACTCCTCATTGATGTCGCCATAGGCGGCATAGACGGTCCAGGGATCCAGCGCGCGCGCTGCCTCCAGCCACCCCGGCTGGTCGGTGTCGACGCCCATGCTGGCCAACAACCTGTCCGGATGGTGGGGCGAGTCCGCAGCTGGCAACTCGGCAAATCCAAAACCGAGGCTCTGCACGATCAGTCGTTGAAAGAGGCCTTTGGCCTCGGGCATCACCATGAGCGCAAGCGCGTTGGTAGCGCCGGCTGACTCGCCAAATACCGTGACGTTGGCGGGATCTCCACCCAACGCGGCTGCGTTGCGCTGCACCCAGCGCAGCGCTGCGAGGATGTCCAGGTTGGCAAAATTACCGGAGCGGTCGAGGTCGTCGACGTCTGCCGATTCCGGAAAACGAAACCATCCGAAGGGTCCCAGCCGGTAGTTGATCATGACCACCAGCACTTCCCGCTGGGTCGCTAATTCCGACCCGTCGAAGAACGCTCCATGGCCGGTGGTGTTGCCACCGCCATGGATCCAGACCATGACCGGTAGCCTTGACTGCCCAAGCTCCTCGCCGTTGAGTCGGGGGGCATGCACGTTCAGGTACAGGCAGTCTTCGCTGCCCTGACGGCTGCCCGGCTTGCCGACCCCGCCCAGCGCGGAGCCGTACTGGATGCAGGGAGAGCCGGCACGCAGGGCCAGTCGGTTGTCCTGCCAGGCTGAGACCGGCTGAGGGGTTCGCCAGCGCAGGGCGCCCGTGGGCGGTGCGGCGAACGGAATACCCAGCCAACTGTGGCCGCCCGCTCGATTGATGAAGCCCGTCACCTCGCCCTCCGTGAGCCGGCGCAGGGTGTCAGGCGCGGCTGCGGGCATGGGCTTCGCTGCCTGCTCGCAGCCGACGAGTAAGGTAAACGCCAACAGTATTGTCAGGGTCAGGGCGCGCATGCGCCGAGTGTATCGCTAGACGTAGCGGCGGCGCAGCAGGTCGGCCGCCGTTTCTTCCAGGAGGTCGGCCCGCCTGACCTCCTCGAACCGTGCCAGCAGGTCCGCAGGACGCAGGCGACGCTTTTCCGCTCCCTCGAAATCGTGGATCACCTGCCCGCGGTGCATCATGACCAGTCGGTCGCCGTAGGTCACCGCATGTTGCATCGAATGAGTGACCATCAGCGTGGTGAGACGGTCACGCGACACCACCTGCTGGGTGATCCGCATCACCTGCTCGGCGCTTCTCGGGTCGAGGGCTGCGGTGTGCTCGTCGAGGAGCAGCAGGCTGGGCTTCAGCCAGGTGGCCATCAGCAGGGTCAGCGCCTGCCGCTGCCCGCCTGACAGGCTGCCGATGGCGTTGTCGAGCCGCTCCTCGAGGGCCATGCCGAGACTGCGCACACGAGACAGCATGTCCGGGCGCTGCTCACCACCCTGGGCCAGGCCCAGGCCGCGGCGCATGCCGCGCCGCGAGGCCAGCGAAAGGTTCTGGGCGATTGACAGGGTCGGCGCGGTGCCACTGAACGGGTTCTGGAATACGCGCCCCACCAACCGGGCCCGACGGTGTTCTGGCCAGCGGGTCACGTCCTGCCCGGCAATATGCAAACTGCCCTCATCCGGCAGGAAGCTGCCTGCCACGGCATTGAGCAGGGTCGACTTCCCGGATCCGTTGCTGCCGATGACGACCAGGAACATGCCCTCCGGGATCGACAGGTCGATACCCCTGAGCGAGCGCACCTCGTTGGGCGTGCCGGCGTTGAAGGTCTTGCGAAGTCCGCGAATGTCCAGCATGTCAGGTTCCACCGGCCTGTCGCATACGCAGTCGACCGATCGCGCCGGGCAGCACCAGCGCGGCCAGCACGAAGGCGGCGGTGACCAGCTTCAAGTCGTTCGGGTCGAGCCCCCAGCGCAGCGCGATGGCCACCAGCAGGCGAAACAGCAGGGAGCCCAGCACGGCAGCGATGAGCAGGTGGGCGAGGCGTCGCGATCCCACCAGGGTCTCGCCGATGATCACGCTGGCCAGGCCCCACACCAGCATGCCGATGCCCATGCCCGCATCGACGAAGCCCTGATACTGCGCGAGCAACGCACCGGACAGGGCCACCAGTCCGTTGGATACCGCCAGGCCGAGGGTCATCATGGCGCGGTCATCCACGCCGAGCGCGCGCACCATTTGCGGATTGTCGCCGGTGGCCAGCATGGCGGTGCCCAGGTGGGTGCGGAAGAACCAGGCCAGCACGGCCGTGACCGTAGCCACCGCGATCAGCACCATCACGAAGGCCGAGAGGTCGTGCCAGCTGAGCTCGCGCCCCAGCACCTGCAGGCTCTCGGCGCCCCCCGAGATCAGCTGGCCGATGGAGGCCGCATGGTCGATGAGTGTGCTATGCCCGGTGAGAGGGAGGTTGCTGCGGCCCATCACGTGCAGGTTGATCGAATACAGGGCGGTCATCATCAGGATGCCCGCCAGCAGTGCGTTCACCTTCAGCCGGGTGTGGATCAAGCCCGTCAGCATGCCGGCCAGGCTGCCGGCCACGCAGGCGGCCGCCGTGGCGACCAGCGGCGGTTGCCCATGCAGGATGAGGATGGTGGCCACCGCTGCGCCAAGGGTGATCGAGCCCTCTGCCGTCAGGTCCGGGAAGGAAAAAATCCGGAAACTGACCAGCATGCCGAGCGCAAGCAGTGCCAGGATCAAGCCGATGGTCAAGGCCGCCACCAACAAGGTCATGCCGATGCTCCAGAGGCAGGTTCAAGGGGTGCGACCCAGCAGGCGCCACGCAGCAGCAGACTCTCTCGAATGGAGTCCGTTTCCCGATCGTCGCCCAACAGGTGCAGCACGGATTCCGGTGGGGAGTCCGCAAACCATTCACGCACGACCCCGTTGAGGTCGATGTTGCCCAGCGGCAGGGGATGAGGCCGAAACACCGCGGCATGCAGGTGACCCGACAACCCGTCTGTCGCCGCGACCGGACGAACCAGCGACTCCAGCCATCCCGACTGATGACGGGTGACCACCCCGGCGATCAATACTGCACGTCGCTCGTGGGCCGGCTCTACCGTGAACGACAGCCAGTTGCGCACGTCCGGGAAGGCGCAAGGATCGACTCCTGCCTCGACCGGCGCGCGGCGTAGCGCCGCGCCCACCAGGCTGTCGGTCTCGGCGGCGATGGCCACACAGGCCGCACCGGCCTGGCTCCTGTTCAGGGCCTCGGCCAGCAGGGCAGACAGGGGCAGGGGCGTGGATTCGTCGGTGACGTTGAAACGCAGCAGACGGCCGAATTGCCCGCTGCAATGCAGGCCGTAGAGCAGCTGCACCTGCGGTCGATAGTCGCCATCGGCTGCGAGGACGTCGGTGACGTTGCTGCCATCCGCCGGCTGGCTGGCTGCGTGCGCGGCCAATCCCATGAACTCACCGAACCGCCCGACGGTGGAGGCGAAGTTCTCCCCGAAACCTCCCAGGCCGAGCGCGAGGTCTGCCGGGCCCAGGGTAATGCGCTCGCAATCCGACTCTCCATAGCCGGGAGAGGGCACGGCCAAAGGACGTCCCACCAGGCGAGCCTGCATGCGGGAATCGGTCAGCGTGTAGGCCTCGAAGCGGGCACCGGCGGCCGTGAACTCGATTCGCGCCTTTGGAACGCTGGCGGCCGGTGAGGAGGCGGCAGTGGTGGCGCCCTCCAGGAGCAACGCTGCCAGTCCGGCGAGTTCCAGCACCTTGAGCACCGAGGACCCCGGCGCACGGAGCGCAAAACTGCCACCTACCGCGCGAAACTTCTTGTGCGAAGAGATCAGCACGCGGATGCCAAGCGAGCTCAGGTACTCGATCTCCGCCATGTTGAGGCGCACCGAGTGGTGGCCCTGACGCAGGAGTTCATCGAGCGCCTGGGCCAGGTGATCGGACCAGTAACCATCCAGGCGGCCAGTCGCCCTGACCTCCATGATGCCGTCATTCTCCTGCCAGGTGACCTGCATGGTTCAGTCCCGTGCTGCGTCGCGGACTCGCCGCACGCCCTGTTGATCGATCAATACGTCCGCACTCTCCAGCAGATCGTCCGGCACCTGCCACTCGGGGGCGAATCGATCTATGGCCTGCAGATTAAGCATGAAGGAGGGCGGCGCGCGATTCTCCACCGGCACGGTGGCCAGGTCCCTGCCGTCGAGGACGTCTGCTGCGAGGTTGCCGATTTCCCGGCCGATGGCCAGGTAGTTGGCGCCGAGATCGAAGATGGCGCCCTTGTCGATGTTGGGAGGAATGAGGGTGAAGACCGGAACGTTGTCCTTGCCTGCGGTCTTGATCAGGGCGTCGATGGCGCCCAGCACCACCACATCGCCGGTCACGATCACCGCATCCACCCCGCGCGAGATCAGGGAGGCCGCCGTTTCCGCGACCGCCGACGAGGTGTCCGCATTGGCCTCCAGTAACTCGATGCCCAGGTCGGCGCAGGCCAGGCGTGCTGCCTCCGCGTAGACCAATGAGTTGGCCTCTGCGGTATGCCACAGCAGCCCGAGGCGCTTCATGCCCGGGTTCATGCGTCGGGCCATCAGGATGCCCTCTGCCGTGGATACCAGCGACCCGTAGCCCGACATGTAGGGCGGGTGGTCCAGGGGATCGTCACGATTGATGCCAAGCCCCGCACTGAAAGGGTCGGTCATGATGCCGAACACGTGAGGGATGCGGGCCTGGCGGTTGGCGTTCGCGACCGTTTGCGCCGAGGCGGTACTCACCGTGACGATCAGGTCGAAGGAGCCATCGGTCACCCGGCGGGCAATGTCGTTGGCAGTGGGCAGGTCTCCCTGGGCATTGAAGCGGGTGAGCGCCATGGTCCTGCCATCGACAAATCCGCGCTCGGCAAGGCGCGCGACGATGCCTGTGGCGCCGTCGTCCAGCGCCTGCTGGGAGGCAATCTGCACCAGCGCCACCCGCGGCAAGGCCTCGCCACCACCGCCCAACCGTTGCGACGGTTCGGAGTACAGCAGCAGCCCGGAGGCAGCGACGATCAGGATGGCTGCCAAGGCAAAGGGTCGCAGGTGCTGCATCACCCAGTTCATCAGGTCGAGCCGATGCTCTTGAACACCGACAAGCGGTTCCGCCCCTCGCTGTGCCGGTAATGCACCGTATCCATCATTTCCCGGACCAGGTAGACCCCGAGGCCCCCTACGCGCCGATCCTCCATGGGGGCCGCGGTGTCGGGGCTCTCCATCGCGAGCGGGTCGAAGGGCAGGCCGTCGTCGGCGATTTCCATGACGACGCCATCGCCCTGCCGATCGAGGATGACGTCCACCATGCAGGGCGCTCCCTCGGGGGGTGAGCCGTGCATGACCACGTTCATGAAGATCTCTTCGAGGACCAATTCGAAGGCAAACCGGGCCTCGTCAGGCAGGCCAGCCCCGGACCACCACGCATCCAGTCCGGCATTGGCTTCCGGCAGGCGATCGGCGGTGGCCTCGACCCGAAACGAATGGCTCACGGCGCAGCCAGGAATCCGGGCGTCTTGCGATCAGGCCAGGGCGGCGAGGGCGGTCGCCAGGTCGGCCTGCACGTCGATGATCTTGCTGAAGCCGCTGACTTCGAACACTTCCTTGACGGCGGGTTGCAGCGCGCAGGCGGCAAACCCTACGCCACCGGCCTTGGCTGCCCGGGCCGCCACCAGGAAGGCCCGGAGGCCGGCACTCGATACGTACTCCAACTCTGAACACTCAATCACCAGCGCCTTGGGCTTGGCACCCACTGCGCCTTCGAGCGCCTTCTGGAATTCCGCAGAGGCGCCAAAGTCCAGACGCCCGTGTGCCCGGGCAACGGATACACCGCCTTCGGTGCTCTCAATGTTTACGTTCATGCGATCTATCCCCCAGTGTGTTCAAACCGGACCCAGGAAGGTCCTGGCCACCTCAAGCTGTTCTTCCCTGATCGCCGATTCTACGCCCTTGGCGATCAAGTCCACGCTGCCAATCTGGCTGATGCGACCCGACAGGCGGTCGATTTCGCTGGCGGACAGGAAGCCTTCCAGCAAGCCGCCCACCCGGGCCAGGCCGATGAGCACCGAATCGTGCGGAGTCGGGATGTCGTCTCCCAGGAGCGTGGAGACGATGCGCAGCTTGGCTTCCTTCTTCTCGGACCCGTCCAGCAGCGGGTAACGGCGGGTCTTCAGAACCCAAAGGAAACGCGACTCGGAGGCCTGCAGCACACCGCGGTCGGCCAGTGAAGCGAGCGATTGACGCACCACGTCGGTGGCCTGCGGAGTGAGGCGGCGGATCCACGCCTTGATGCCGAGTGCCGGGCCCTGGTCGATGGCTTTCAGTACCAGGTCCAGGGCCGGATGCCCTGTCGCCTCGGTGGATAACACCCGTACCGCTTCCAGGTCAGCGTCGATTCTGCCCCGTTCGTTCAACTCGACCAGGCAGGCGCCGACCACGCTCATCAGAAACCCCGACCGACCCGCCGTGTAGGACACGGTGCCTTCGTCCTCAACGGTCAGCAGGACGAGTTCATCGACGAGGTTAATCATGCCGGCAAGTGTACTCCACCGCCTCAGCGGTTGCTAACAGCGGTTTGCTACACTTGCAGCGGGGTCAGGATAGGTCGAGTCATGCAGGATTCGGGTCGTCAGGTGGGTCTCGAAGCCCGGAACTTGCACGCGTGGCGGGGCGATCGGCACGTCATTCGTGGCCTTTCGCTGCAGGTCACCCCGGGGCACTGCCTGCACCTGGCCGGACCTAATGGTGTCGGCAAGACCACCCTGATCCGCATCCTGGCCGGCCTGATCAGGCCGGAGGACGGGTCTGTCCACTGGCAAGGCGAGGCGGTGGCTCGGGATCCCGATGCGTTCCACGCGGACACCGCCTTTCTGGGTCATGACAATGCGCTGAAGGCGGATTTGTCGCCCGTCGAGAATCTCGCCTTCTGGTCGACCCTTGCCGGACGGCCGGTGGCCGCGGTCACCGTCACGCTCGAGGCCTTCGGTCTTCAAGCCTGCCTGGGGCTGCCCACTCGGGTGCTCTCCGCCGGGCAGAAGCGCCGGGTGGCCTTGGCCAGGGTGGCGCTGTCGGGCGCCGATCTCTGGTTGCTGGATGAGCCGTTCACCAATCTCGACACGTCGGGTATCAGGCTGGTGGAGGCGCAGCTTGGGCGACACCTCTCGGCGGGGGGCATGGCCGTGGTCGCCGCCCACCAGCCGGTGAGCCCCGGTCAAGGCGAAGTCCGGCGGATGGACCTGTCATGACGGGGCGGCCTGGCCTGTGGCGGGTGGGCATGGCGGTGTATGCCCGTGACCTTCGGCTGGCCTTCAGGCGCTGGGAACAGGCTGTCCAGCCGGTGGTCTTCCTGCTGATGGTTGCCACCCTGTTTCCGTTGGCGCTCAGCCCCGAGGCTGCCCAGTTGCGCGGCGTGGCCGCCGGCGTGCTGTGGGTCGCGGCCCTCCTGGCTTCGCTGCTGGCCCTGGAGTTCCTGTTCAGGGCGGACCACGAGGACGGCAGCTTGGAGCAGTTGGTGTTGTCCGGTCACCCGCTGGGCTGGCTGGCCGCCTTCAAGGTGATGGCGCACTGGACCCTAAGCGGCCTGCCGCTGGTACTGGTTTCGCCGGTAGTCGCCACCTCGCTGGCGGTCCCCGCCAGTGCACTGGGGGTGATGATGCTGTC
>JAURMS010000324.1 GCA_030830595.1 Gammaproteobacteria bacterium
CAGGTGCTGTCGGACGGCAGGCTCGAGTTTCCGCTTGGCACGGGGATCAGCAAGACCTTCTACTCCCCGCTGGCCGGGAACGGTCGAGGGAAGGGTCAGATCCGCGTGGCGCGTGGTACCCAGGGCGCGACGGGAAGAGAGATCGACCTCGACACTCACCTGCCCGTGGAGACCCGTCTTCTGGTGCGCAGCGAGGCTGGCTGGCACGCGCTCGGCTACACCTGGGACCGCGAGCGCGGTGAGGCCTTCCTGAGCCCGGCGGGCGCGATGATTCCCCTCGAGCTGGAAGGTCCCGAGGGCGGGCAGGCCTTCACCTACATCGTGCCCGATGCCAACCAGTGCGGCGGCTGTCATCGGCCTGAGCACGGAGGCGAACTCCAGCCGCTCGGCCCTCGTGACTGGCAGCTGGAAAACATGGCGGCCTGGCAAGCCCAGGGCTTCCTCGACCCTGCGGCGACGGTTGGCCGAGAGCCGGTGCGCTGGGACGACGTTGAAACATTTACGCTCGAACAACGCGCCCGCGCCTACCTCGATGCCAACTGCGCCCACTGCCACAATCCCGTGGGGCCCGCCGATACCTCCGGTTTACACCTGGGCATCGATGATCCGCTCGACCGCCACACCGGTCTCTGCAAGCCACCGGTGGCGGTCGGTCGCGGCAGCGGCCATCGACCCTATGACATCAACCCGGGGCGGCCGGCGGAGTCCATCATGGTCTACCGGATGCGTCACAACGACCCGGCCATCGCCATGCCGGAACTCGGCCGGTCGGTCGTCCACGAGGAGGGCGCGGCGCTGGTGGAGGCCTGGGTTGCCTCACTGCCCGGCCGCTGTTGAGGCGCCCTCACGGCGACGGCGCAAACGCGGTCGCCAGACGGCCAGCAGGACGTTCAACAGGCTGAGCACCAGCATGGTCCACAGACCGCGCCATTCGGTCCGCAGCAAGGGCGCCACGGCCTCGGCATCCGGCACACCGCTGGCGAGCGCCTCGGCGGCCAGGGCAGCCAGGTCCCGGGAAGTGGCCTGCACGGTGAGCAGGGTGCCCTCGAACATGGCCAGGCCGAAAACGGCCTTCAGCCAGGCCCAGCGCGCCTCCATGTAGGCCGGTGTCATGACCAGCGCGAGGATGCCGCTGACCAGCACCGCCAGCAGGGAGGGCAGCAGCACCCAGCGGGTGATCGCGTGGATCCCCTCGCGCACGGCGGCATAGCCGGCCAGCGAATCGGTGGGGGCCGTCGCCACCAGCACCAGGCAACAGGCCAGTGCGCCCGTGACCCCGATTCCGCCGAGTTCATGCAGGATCTTCAGTAGTTTTCGCGTCATGGACGGCCCTCGTCAGCTCGGGGCATCATAGCCGCTCAACGAGGAGGTACCGAGTGGTCGATTACGTGGGCGTCGAGCGAGTTCGTGAACTGGTCGGCCGGCTCGGACCGGCCCGGTTCATGCGCGAACTCGCCGCCGAGATCGAGGCCGACTTCGGCCGCTGGGAGTCCTTCGACAAGTCGGCTCGTCACGCGGTGCACTCGCCGGTGGGCGTGATCGAGCTGATGCCAATCAGCGACGGGCGGCTGTACTCGTTCAAGTACGTCAACGGGCACCCAAGCAATACCGCAGAAGGCCTGCTGACGGTCACCGCCTTTGGGGTGCTGGCAGAAGTGGCCACTGGCTACCCGCTGCTGCTGGCAGAACTGACCTTGACTACGGCGCTCCGCACTGCAGCCATGTCGGCGCTGGCCGCGAGGCGAATGGCGCGTCCCGACTCGCGCTGCATGGCGCTGATCGGCAACGGCGCCCAGAGCGAATTCCAGGCCATCGCCTTCCACGACCAGCTCGGCATCCGCGAGTTGCGCCTGTTTGACGTCGATGCCGGGGCCACCGCCAAGCTGCAGCGCAACCTGGCTGGCATGGATCTCGAGGGCCTGACGGTCATCGCGTGCCGCTCGACGGCCGAGGCGGTGAGCGGCGCCGACATCGTCACCACCGTCACCGCCGACAAGCGCAATGCCACCATCCTGACCGCCGGGATGATCGAAGCCGGCATGCACCTCAACGGCGTGGGCGGAGACTGTCCCGGCAAGACCGAGCTGGAACGCGAGATCCTCCTGAGGCCGGATACCCGCGTGGTGGTCGAATACGCCCCGCAGTCGCGCATCGAGGGCGAGGTCCAGCAGGTGCCGGCGGACTTTCCGGTGATCGAGTTCAGCGAGCTGGTGGCGGGTCGGGCCACGGCACGCCGATCCGATGCGGAGGTCACCCTGTTCGACTCGGTCGGCTTCGCGCTGGAGGACTTCTCGGCACTGCGCTACCTGCATCGCCTGAACGGCGCACAACCTGGCCCGCGCGGCGGTATCGACCTGATTCCGGAACTCGCCAATCCCAAGGACCTCTACGGGCTGCTGCGGCCGGGCCTCGCGGTGCGCAAGGTGGCGGCATGAGCGAAAGAGGTCGCCACATCGGCTTCATCGGTGCGCCGACGGACGTGGGCGCCGCAGACCGTGGCGCCTCGATGGGACCCGAGGCCCTGCGAGTAGCCGGACTGCAGCGCCGCCTCGAGGCCCAAGGCCTTGGCGTGATCGATCACGGCAACCTGAGCGGCCCCGGCAATCCCGAACGAGCGCCCGAGGCCGGCTACCGTCACCTTCCGGAGGTGGCGGAGTGGTGCAGGCAGGTCAGGGACGCTTGCGGTCGTATCCTCGGCCTCGGCCAGTTGCCTATCCTGCTGGGTGGCGATCACTCCCTCGCCATCGGCTCGATTGCCGCCGTGGCGAGGCATTGCAGCGAGACCGGCAAGTCCCTGCGGGTGCTGTGGCTCGACGCCCACGCCGATTTCAACGTGCCCACACTCTCCCCGAGCGGCAACCTCCACGGCATGCCCCTCGCCTGTCTATGTGGTGAGGGCCCACCCGAACTCACCGGTCTCGGTCATACCCAGCCGATGCTACAGTCAGCACAGCTGCGCCTCCTTGGGGTACGCAGCGTCGATCCCGGCGAGCGTCGCCTGGTGCATGCCCAGCACCTGGAGGTCTACGACATGCGCTACGTGGACGAGCGCGGGATGCGGGCCACGCTCGAGGAAGCCCTGGCGGGAATGGATGCCAGCACCCACCTGCACGTCAGCTTTGACGTGGATTTTCTCGACCCGGGGATCGCGCCGGGAGTGGGTACCACCGTGCCCGGCGGCCCGGGTTACCGGGAGGCCCAGCTGTGCATGGAGATGGTGGCCGACAGCGGGCGGCTGGGCTCACTCGACATCGTCGAGCTGAACCCCGCCTTCGACCAGTGCAATCGGACGGCCTTGCTCGCCGTCGATCTGGTGGAGTCGCTGTTCGGCAAGAGCACCCTGATCCGTCGCCCTGAGACCCCGCTCACATGACTGCTGCCACGCCCCTCCTTGAGGTGCATCGCTTCGATGCGCCGACAGTTGCCGACGGCCCGCGGCTGATCATCCTGGGTGCGGTCCACGGCAACGAGACCTGTGGCACCGTGGCCATCCGACGCCTCGTCGGCGAGTTGCAGGCCGGTGCCTGGGCGGTCACTCGCGGCCAGCTGACCCTGGTACCCATTACTAACCCGCTGGCTTATGCGCGTGGCCTGCGGGTCGGCGATCGCAACCTCAATCGTGCGCTGGTGCCGCGGGACGCGCCGAGGGACAACGAGGATCGCATCGCCAACGAACTCTGTCCGCTGCTGGCGGAGCATGACGTGCTGGTCGACCTGCATTCCTTCCGCACTGGTGAGCGCCCCTTCGTCATGCGCGGGCCGCCGGATAACCAGGGCGTGCTGGAGCCCTTCGCGCACGCCGCCGAGGAAACGCGACTGGCGGAACATGTTGGACCCACGCGCATCGTGGAAGGTTGGCTGAGCGCCTACGCCGATGCGGCGGCGCGTCGTCGCGCCCGTGGCCTGCTGGAAGAGTCCGATCCCGTCTACGGCGTGGGCACCACCGAGTACATCCGCACCTGCGGCGGGTATGGCATCACGGTCGAGTGCGGCCAGCACGAGGATCCTGGTGCTCCGGACGTGGCCTACCGCGCCATCCGCCAGGCCATCGCGCTGCTCGGACTGGCCGACCTACCCCTCGAACCCCCGCCAGCGGATTTCGAGCGACTGCGTCTGGTGGCCGTGATAGACCGCGAGGATCCTGCGGACCGCCTGACCCGGGAGTGGATCTCCTTCGATCCGGTCGCTGCTGGCGAGCCCGTGGGTTTCCGGGCGGACGGCTCGCCGGTGCTGGCCCCGCGCGATGCGCGGGTGGTGTTTCCCGACCCGGCCGCCCGGGTCGGCTACGAGTGGTTCTACCTGGCCGAAGCAGGTGGCTGAACCCCGCCTGCGCGAGGCCCGGTTTCGGGCCTGGGACGGCAACCCCCGCTGGTCGCAACGGCTGAGCTCGCCAAGTGCTACCCACACCGCCTGGTCGCTCGCGGAGGTCGACCCACTGATCGCACGCGCCGAGCAGGCCTCGGCTGCCGGTCGCTGGGTCGCGCTGGCGTTGTCCTTCGAGGCCGCCGCCGCCTTCCTCCCCGGGCTGCCAGCTGACAGGCGGGATAGAAACCTGCCGCTGGCCGTGGCCGCAGAATTCGATCCGGATTCGGTAACGCCCCTGCCAGCCGGCACGGCCGATCCCGCCTGCCCGGCGCCCACCCTCTCGCTCACGCCCACGCTCGATCGGGCCCAATTCCGGGATCAAGTGG
>JAURMS010000325.1 GCA_030830595.1 Gammaproteobacteria bacterium
GCTTAGGCCAGCTCGTCCAGAGCGCGCTGGAAGCGGCCGGCGTGCGAACGCTCGGCCTTCGCCAGCGTCTCGAACCAGTCGGCGATTTCCTCATGGCCTTCCTCACGCGCGGTGCGGGCCATGCCGGGATACATGTCGGTGTACTCGTGGGTCTCGCCCGCGATCGCCGCCTTGAGGTTGTTGGCCGTCTCGCCAATGGGCAGGCCGGTGGCCGGATCACCGACGGCCTCGAGGTACTCGAGGTGACCGTGAGCGTGGCCCGTCTCGCCCTCGGCGGTGGAGCGGAACACGGCCGCGACGTCGTTGTAGCCTTCCACGTCGGCCTTCTGTGCGAAGTACAGGTAGCGACGGTTGGCCTGTGACTCGCCCGCGAAGGCTTCCTTGAGATGCTGTTCGGTCTTGCTGCCCTTCAGTTCCACTTGGGTGTCTCCTCGGTTGACTTTGGACTAAGTCTAAAATGGGTCGGGAGCGCGATATTAGGGTCTCAGGTAGGACAGGTCAACCGCTTCGGGCTGCGTTGACCCTGCGGTCGAGGGCCGTATAACGTAGCCTCCATGGCCCGTAAAAATCCCATCTCCATTCGTGACCTGGAAGCTGCCATGGGCGAGCTCGAGGCCATCGTCGAGCAACTGGAGCAGGGCGAATTGCCCTTGGAAGAGTCGCTCAAGCAATTCGAGCGCGGGGTAGAGCTGACCCGGGCCTGCCAAGGCGTGCTCAAGCAAGCCGAACAGCGCGTGCTCAAGCTTTCTAAATCGACGGGACCCGACGGGGAACTCGAAGACTTCGACACGGACGAGGAAGGCGGCGCATCTTGAGCGGTTCCGCTGCCGCGACCGCCTTCCCCACCCTGCTCGCCGACCTGCAAGCCCGCGTGGAGCAGGCCCTTGAAGTTCGCCTGCCCCCTCCCGCCGGTCCCTGTGCCCGGCTGCATGAAGCCATGCGCTACGCCGTCCTCGGCGGGGGCAAGCGCGTCAGGCCGCTGCTCTGCTACCTCTCAGGGCAGGCCCTGGGGGTCCCGCTGGAGGAACTCGACGGACCGGCGGCGGCGCTGGAAATGATCCATGCCTACTCCCTGATCCACGACGACCTGCCGGCCATGGACGATGACGACCTGCGGCGTGGGCGTCCTACCACTCATGTTGCCTTCGACGAGGCCACCGCGATCCTCGCCGGCGACTCCCTGCAGGTGCTGGCCTTCGAGGTGCTCGCCACCGACCCGCACATGACTCCATACCCGGCGCGCCGGCTCACCATGGTGGCCAGGCTGGCATCCGGCAGTGGCACGGCAGGCATGGCCGGAGGGCAGGCCATCGACCTCGCGGCCGTGGGCAGGCGTCTCGCGCTCCAGGAGGTGGAACAGATGCACGGCATGAAAACCGGCGCGTTGATCGAGGCCAGCGCGGGGCTGGGCGTCGCGGCTGCCGGTGATCCTCCAGCAGGCGCCTGCCTCATGTCCTACGCCCGATCGCTGGGACTGGCCTTCCAGATCGTGGACGACCTGCTCGACGCCGTGGGCGATGCCTCCCTGGTGGGCAAGCCGGTCCGTGCCGATGCAGCGGCGGACAAGCCCACCTATCCGCGGATTGCGGGCATCGAGGCGGCACGGGAACGCGCCCAGCGTCTGCATCGTGAAGCGCTCGAGGCCATCGAGCCCCTGGGCAGCGCAGCCGCCGAACCCCTGCGGTTATTTGCTGGCTTCCTGCTGGACCGGGACCGCTAGCCCTGCTCTGGGGTTAAACTGTCTGGATGATCGACGCAACGGAATTCCCCCTGCTGGCCGGCCTGACGGCGCCGGAGGCACTGCGCGAACTCGATCGGCAGCAGTTGCCGGCGGTGGCCGATGAGCTGCGTCGGTACCTGATCCACTCGGTCAGCCAGCGAGGGGGTCACTTCGCCGCGGGCCTCGGCACCGTCGAGCTCACCGTGGCGCTGCACTACGTCTACGACACGCCCACGGACCGGGTGGTCTGGGATGTAGGTCACCAGGCCTATCCACACAAGGTCCTCACCGGCCGCGCCGAGGAACTGCCCACCATCAAGCACAGGGGCGGTCTAGCGCCCTTTCCGGCCCGCACAGAGAGTCCTTACGATGCCTTCGGCGTGGGCCACTCCAGCACCTCGATCAGCGCCGCCCTCGGCATGGCCATCGCCAATCGCCTCGCCGACGACAAGCGACGGGTGGCGGCCGTCATCGGCGATGGCGCGATGAGTGCGGGGCTGGCCTGGGAGGCCATGAACCATGCAGGCAGCCTCGACGTGGACCTGCTCGTGGTGCTGAACGACAACGACATGTCCATCTCCGAGAACGTGGGCGCGCTCTCGAACTACTTTGCCCGGTTGCTGTCCGGGCGCCTGTATGGCCATCTACGGGAGAACTCGAAAAAAGTCCTGCGGCGCATGCCGGCAGCGGCCTGGGAGCTGGCCCGTCGCTCGGAGGTCCACGCAAAGGGCATGATCCTGCCCGGCACCCTCTTCGAGGAAATGGGCTTCAACTACATCGGGCCGGTTGACGGGCACGACGTCGA
>JAURMS010000326.1 GCA_030830595.1 Gammaproteobacteria bacterium
AGTGGAATTCGAGCTTGAACATCACGGCTTGGTCGATACGGTCCTGGAGGCCTGGACGGCCATCGAACCCGAGCAGGCCGCCCTCGCGGCAGCCCGTGGGCCGACGCCCTCGCCCGCGACGCTCGAGGAAATGTCCAGGCTGTGGAGCCACCGTGACCCGGCTGCCGCGCTGCGTTTCGCCACGGATTATCCGGTCGAGTCCCTGCGCGCCGGCGCGATCACCGCGGCCGTCACGACCTGGGCCGAGACCGATGCGCCGGCAGCGGCGCGCGCCGTGTCCGCCATGCCCGCCGGGCCGACCCGGCTGCCTTTGATCGGTCGGGTAGCAGCGGCCTGGGCGCGCCAGGATTCCGCGGCGGCAACGGCCTGGGCCCAAAGGATTTCTTCGCCGGATGAGCAGCTGACCGCACTCAGGGTCATCGACATGGAGGCGGGCGAGAGTTGAGTGGCAGGGCAGCGACCTGTCTCGTCTTGCTGTGGGCCATGGCGCCCCTGGTCTCGCTGGCCCATGACGACCTGGCACGGCAGCTCGAGCGCCTCGACCGGGCCATCGCGACCGACCCCACCGAGGTCGAACTCTACCTCCAGCGCGCTTCCCTGCACCACGCTCATCAGGACACGGTTGCTGCCCTGGCCGACCTGACACGTGCAGAGGCACTCAACCCTGCCAACGCCGGCATCTGGCTGCTCCGCGGCCGGGTACTGCTCGAATCGGGACAGGCCAGCCTGGCACTCCCGGCGCTCGAGCGCTGCCTCGACCTGCAGCCGGGCGATGGCCTGACTTTGGCGCTGCGGGCCAGGGCCCGGAGCCAGACCGGAGATCCAGCAGGCGCAGAAGCCGACTATGCCGCGGCGAACGCGTCGCTGACGCGACCGGGACCAGAACTGGTCCTGGAAAGGAGCCAGAACCTGCAGTCCGCCGGCAGGAGTCGGGAGGCGCTCGCGGTCCTCGACGAGGGCCTCCGAGAGCTCGAAGGAGCCGCTGCATTGTGGGAGGCTGCGCTGGCGCTGGAGATCCAGATGGGTCGCTGGACCGAGGCACTGGCGCGTTTCGATACGCCCCTGCAGCGGCCCGGTTCGCGGGCGGCGCTGTTGGCCCGACGGGCACAGGTCTTCGATCTCGCAGGCCAGCCGGAAGCGGCCACTCTGGATCGCCGGCAGGCGCTGGAGGAACTCGACGCGCTGCCTGCGGCCCGCCGCCGCACCCCTGCCAACCTCGAGTTGCGGCGAACCCTGGAATCCCGGCTGCCCTGAGCGGGCCACTACCCATGACCGGGCGGGCCATGACCGGGCGGGCCATGACCGGGCGGGCGAATTCGGTTAACGTCGCGCGATGTCCAGGAACGACCACCCGAGGGGCCGATTATTCGTGATTGCCGCGCCCTCGGGCGCGGGCAAGACCAGCCTGGTGCGCGCGCTGATGGAACACCACCGCGACCTCGGGTTCTCCGTGTCCTTCACCACCCGCCCACGCCGGCCCACGGAGGTGGACGGTCGCGACTACCACTTCGTCACCCGTGAGCGGTTCGACCAGATGGCCCTCGACGGCGAGTTCATCGAACACGCCGACGTGTTCGGCCATGGCTACGGCACGGGGCGAAGACAGGTCGAGCAGGCCCTCGCCGCCGGACAGGACCTGATCCTGGAGATCGACTGGCAGGGCGCCCGCCAGGTCCGTGAGCGACTGCCGGAGGCCATCGACATCTTCATCCTGCCCCCCTCGCGGGCTGCCCTGGAGCAGCGCCTCAGGGGACGGGCGACGGACTCGCATGCCGTCATTGCCCGCCGGCTGTCCGAATCCGTGGCCGAGATGCGCCACTGGGCCGAATTTCGCTACGTGGTGGTCAACGACGACTTCACCCGGGCGCTGGCAGACCTGGAGGCGATCGTGGCCGGCACCGGGACCGCCCTGCGCGCCGACCGACCCGGCCTCGGGCAGTTTGCCGAGGGCCTGCTGGCCTGATACCCCCCGTTTGGGCTATTCTGTCAGGCCGAAATTTGACCAGAGCGTTTCCCATGGCCCGCATCACCGTCGAGGATTGCCTCCACAGCGTCGACAACCTGTTCGACCTCGTCCTGCTCGCCTCCAAGCGCGCCAGGCAACTGGCCAACGGGGCCGAGGCGCGGGTGGACTGGCAGAACGACAAGCCCACGGTCGTGGCGCTGCGGGAGATCGCGGAAGGCCAGGTCACCGTCGACCTGCTCTACGAGCCGGATCCGGAACCGGAGCCCGAGCCGGAAATGATCCCGGAGAACCCGCTCGACCTGGCCGCAGAGTTCCGCGCTCCCCAGCTGGGCCTGGGGGACTGACCCCGGGGCGAACCGCCCCATGAGCTACGCATCCACCCTGCTGGGCCTGCTGCCAGGCGGGCGTCGCTCGCCCGGCATCGGCCAACTCGTTACTCAGCTAGAGACCTACCTGCCTCCCGAGCAGGTGGACGTGGTGCGCGAGGCCTACGAGCAGGCCGAAGCCGCCCATACCGGCCAGAAGCGTCGCTCCGGGGAACCCTACATCACCCATCCCGTCGCGGTGGCGGGCATCCTCGCCGACCTGCGGATGGACGGCGCCACCATCGCGGCAGCCATCCTGCATGACGTGGCCGAAGACACCTCGGTGTCGGTGGGGGACATTCGCGACCGCTACGGCCATGAAATCGCAGAAATCGTCGACGGCGTCACCAAGCTCGACCAGATCCAGTTCAAGAGCCGCAAGGAAGCGCAGGCCGAGAGCTTCCGCAAGATGCTGCTGGCCATGGTCAAGGACATCCGGGTGATCATGGTGAAGCTGGCCGATCGCACCCACAACATGCGCACATTAGGCGCCATGCCACCCGCCAAGCGGCGCCTGATTGCCAGGGAAACGCTGGACATCTACGCACCCATCGCCAACCGACTGGGTATCCATTCGGTCAAGCTGGAGCTGGAGGAACTGGGTTTCCGGGCGCTGTACCCGCAGCGCTACCGGGTCATCGAGCGGGAGCTGAAGCGTTCGCGAGGCAACCAGCGGGAATTCCTGCCTCGCATCACCACCAACCTGCGCAGCGCACTGGAGAAGTCCGGCATCGATGGAGTTGTCGAGGCCCGGGAGAAACACCTCTACAGCATCTACGCCAAGATGCGCCGCAAGCGCCTGGCGCTCAATGAGGTGGTAGACGTGTTCGGCGTGCGAGTGATCGTGGGCACGGTAGACGAGTGTTACCGGGCACTGGGCCTGGCCCACTCCCTGTACCGACCGATGCCGGGACGCTTCAAGGATTACGTGGCGATACCCAGGGTGAACGGGTACCAGTCGCTGCATACCAGCCTGTTCGGCCCGAACGGCCTGCCCATCGAGGTTCAGATACGCACTCGCGAGATGCACGCCACCGCGGAGTCCGGCATCGCCGCCCACTGGTCGTACAAGACGGGGGAAAGCGAGGGCGCCGATCGCCAGGCCAAGGCTCGCGAATGGCTGAAGAACGTGGCCCAGCTGCAGGAAGCCTCGGCAGAGGAAATCCTCGAAAACGTCCGCGTGGACCTGTTCCCCGACAAGGTCTACGTGTTCACGCCGAAGGGCGACATCATGCGACTGCCGCGCAATGCCACCTGTGTCGACTTCGCCTATGCAGTGCATACCGACATCGGTAACCGCTGTGTCGCGGCCAAGGTGGACCGGCGCCTGGTGCCACTGCGCACGACCCTGCGCAACGGCCAGACGGTCGAGGTCATCACCGCCAAGGGCGCCCATCCGAACCCGGCATGGGAGAGTTTCGTGGTCTCGGCCAAGGCCCGGGCCTCGATCCGTCAGTACCTCAAGAGCCTGAGACGAGGCGAGGCAGCCGAGTTGGGTAAGCGCCTGCTGGACCAGGCCCTCAGGGAGTTCTCCCTGTCGGTGCGGGGGCTGCCCGAAGGCCGGCTCGATCGGGTCGCCGCCACCCTCGGCCTGCGGGATGGCGAGGACCTGCTCGAAAAAATCGGCCTCGGCGAGCGCGCGGCGCCACTCATGGCCCGGCGACTGTTACCACGTGAACCAGACATGCCGCCCGGCGGGCCACAGGGTCCCTTGTTCATCACGGGCACGGAAGGCCTGATGGTGTCATTCGCACCCTGCTGCCTGCCGGTGCCGCCCGACCCGATCGTGGCCTACCTCTCGAGTGGCCGGGGCGTGGTCATCCATCGAGACAATTGTGGCAACGTCGCTGGCTTCCGCAGGCAGCCGGACAAGTGGATCCCGGCCGTATGGGAGAAGGATGCCAAGGGACCATTCCGTGCCGAGATCCGCGTGCTGGTCACCAACAGGATGGGCGTGCTGGCGCAGGTGGCTTCACGGGTGGCGGGCGAGCACACCAACATCGGGCGGGTCAACGTCGCCACCGAGGACGAACAGACCTCCACCATCACCCTGGAGGTCGAGGTCGACGACCGCCCGCACCTGGCCCGCGTGATCCGCGCCATCAAGTCCATGGCGCCCGACGTACTCGGAGTCGAGCGAACCATCGGCTAGAATGCGGGCATGACACGCGAGATCATTTCCACAGACGCGGCACCCAAAGCCATCGGCCCCTACTCACAGGCTGTGCGGGCGGGCCATACTGTCTACCTCTCCGGCCAGATCCCGCTCGATCCGGCCACCGGCGAACTGGTGACTGGCGACTTCGCCGCGCAGGCCACGCGAGTGTTTGACAACCTGCAGGCCGTGGCCGCGGCGGCCGGCTGCGAACTGGACGATGCCGTGCGCGTCACCATTTACCTGACCGATCTCGGGCGCTTTCCCGAGGTGAACGCCATCATGGCGCGGTATTTCCGCGAGCCCTACCCCGCCAGGGTCACGATCGGCGTCGCATCCCTGCCCAAGGGCGCGACCGTCGAGGTGGACGCCATCCTTGTGCGCTGAGCGAGCGCAGGGAACCACGCCACCGGCCGCCATCGAGACTCGTCCGGTCACCGTCCTGCGTGGAGTAGGCGGCGCCCTCGCCCAGCGTCTCGGCAAGCTCGGCATCGAATCGGTCCAGGACCTGCTGTTCCTGCTGCCCCTGCGCTACGAGGATCGCACCCGGATCGCCTCCATCGGGTCGCTGAAGCCAGGTGATCGCATAGCCATCGAGGGCGCCATCGAACTGGCCGAGGTGGCCTACCGCAAGCGGCGGGTGCTGCTGGTCAGGCTGGGCGACGGTACCGGCTTCCTGACGCTGCGCTTCTTCCATTTTTCCAATGCCCAGCAGGGCCAGCTCCAGAGAGGCGTGCGGCTGCGGTGTTTCGGCGAGGTCCGCCGGGGGCCCATGGGACCGGAAATCGTCCATCCGGAATACCGCCTCGCCGATGCCACCGATGCGCAGGCCCTGGAAGGCGCCCTCACGCCGGTCTATCCGGCCACCGAGGGAGTCCAGCAGGGTCGATTACGCCTGTTGACCGCCCAGGCGCTGGATGCCGTGGGCCGCGAGGCCATTCGCGACTGGATTCCGGCCGACCTGCTGACGGACCTCGGCCTGCCCTCGCTCGCCGATGCACTCTCTTTTGTGCATCGGCCACCCCCCGATGCCCCGTTGGACGAATTGGCGACCGGCCGTCATCCAGCCCAGCGCCGGCTTGCCTTCGAGGAACTGCTGGCCCACCACCTCGCCTTGCGCGAGCTGCGGCAAGACGTTCGGCGCGACCCGGCCCGGCCGCTGCCCACGGGCGCCACGCTGGCAAAAAGGCTGCGAGCCAACCTGGCCTTCAGCCTGACTGCCGCCCAGGAACGGGTGCTGGCCGAGATCGATCGGGACCTCAGCGAGGGTTCGCCCATGCTGCGCCTGGTGCAGGGTGACGTCGGCTCCGGCAAGACGGTGGTGGCTGCCATGGCCGCCCTGCGAGCCGTGGAGGCGGGCTTTCAGGTCGCGCTCATGGCACCGACCGAGCTGCTCGCCGACCAGCACTTC
>JAURMS010000043.1 GCA_030830595.1 Gammaproteobacteria bacterium
GAAATGCGCCTGGGTGGAGAACCCGGCCACTTCGAACCCAGCCGTCAGCCCGGCTTCGGCGACGGTGGTGAAATCGACCCAGGCGGTCAGGTCCTGCAGCCCGGGGCGAGCCAGGACGTCCTCGACCCGACGGTGCCTGAAGAAGGCGCACAGCGTGCCGCCCTGCCGTGAGGGGTGATAGTACTGCGCACGCGGCAGGCCGTAATCGATGAACAGCGCCAGCCCGCGCCGGAGGCGGGCCAGCAGGCTTTCGACCCAGGGACCGCTCCAGCGGGCGATCTCGCTCACGTAGCCGGACGGCAGCCGCGCCAGGCCAGCCAGCCGTCGGTCCAACTCGGCCGCCAGCCCGTCATCGGCCGCACGGGCTTCGGCAGCAAAACCGGACCCGGCGCGCACCACGCCGATGCTGTCGACACCGGCATCGCCCAGCATGAAGCGCTCCACGGGCAGGGCGTCCAGCACCTCGTTGGCAACCAGCACCCCATCCCAGTCCGCAGCCGGTGGCGCATCGAGCCACTCCACCCGCTCGGCCAGGGGACCGAGTGACTCGAGGGCCTGACGCTGGCGCTGGCGAAGCTCTCCACTGACTTCGAGGATGCGGTAGCGCCGCGGCAGCCTGTCGAGTGCCTGCAATTCACCCAGCAGGCTGGCAGCCAGGATGCCGCTGCCGGCACCCACCTCCAGCAGGTCGCCTCCACCCGTGTCCTCCAGGACCCCGGCGATCGAGCGAGCCAGGCAGGCACCGAACACCGGCGTCAGCTCCGGAGCCGTGATGAAATCGCCGTGGCTACCGAACTTGCGTGCACCCGCGCTGTAGTAGCCCAGCCCCGGTGCGAACAGGGCGAGCTCCATGAATCGCGCGAAGGGAATCCAGCCGCCCGCGGCATCGATTTCCGCGCCGATCAGTGCCTCGACCCTGGCGCAGTGGGCGAGTTCGTCGGCCTCGAGTTCCGGCAGCGGCAGGGCCGTCAGCACAGGCGGCCTGCCGGGCTTTGGGTTAAGGTTGAACGATGAACGGGCAGGCTTCGGGCACATTGACCGGCAAGGTGGCGCTGCTGACCGGCGCGGCGCGGCGGCTCGGTGCGGCCATGGCCAGGCGCCTGCATGCCGGCGGTGCCAGCGTGGCGATTCACTACCGCGGCTCGGCGGCGGCGGCGACCGCACTGGTGGAAGAGCTTAACGAGGCCAGGCCAGGCTCGGCCATCGCCCTGCAGGCAGACCTGCTCGCGCTGGAGGAGCTCTCGCAGCTGGTCGAGCACACCGTCGGCCGACTCGGCCGGCTCGACATCCTGGTCAACAACGCCTCGACCTTCTACCCCACGCCACTCGCGGAGGTCACCGGCGCCCAGTTCGACGACCTGATCGGCACCAACCTGCGCGCCCCGCTCTTCCTGGCTCAGGCGGCCGCCGGACAGCTGCGCCTGCATGAGGGACTGATCCTGAACCTGGTCGACATCCACGGCATGCGCCCGCTGAAGCGCCACCCGGCATATTCCAGCGCCAAGGCCGGCCTGATCATGCTCACGCGCTCGCTGGCCAGGGAGTTGGCACCCCACGTTCGGGTCAACGCGATCGCCCCGGGACCCGTACTGTGGCCCGAGGGCGACCTCGACGAGACACTCAAACAAAACATCCTGGCCCGCACCCCCCTCGGTCGGGTGGGCTCGGCCGAGGACATCGCCCGGGCCGCGTGGTTTTTTGCTGCGGAGGCGCCCTTCGTCACCGGGCAGGTGCTGGCCATCGATGGCGGGCGCAGCCTCGGCGGCCAGTAGCCCGGCGCTCACTCAGCCTGCTCCAGGCTGACCGGCCGCAGGGTGTCGTCCCCGCCCATGGCTTCCCACAATTCCCGCATGCTGCGCCCCTCTGTGGGGTGGGGCAGTTCGGGCGCGAGTTCCGCCATAGGGCCCAGCATGTAGGGCTTCCGCAGCAGGTCAGGCCGCGGCAGGACCGCACCCGGAAACTCACCCACCAGTTCACCGCAGGTCAGGACGTCGAGGTCCATGCTGCGGGGCGCCCACTTGGGGGCGTCACGGGGTCGGTCGCAGGCCACCTCGATGGCATGCAGGCGGGCCAGGATTTGCGGCAGCGGCCAGGAGGTCTCGAAGCCGACCACCAGGTTGATGAAATCCTCGCCCTCGAAGCCGACGGCCGGGTTCTGGTAGGCGGTGGACACCCGCAGCGCGGGCCAGGTCTCGCGCAGCATTCGCAGGGCCCGGCGCAGGTGCTCGCGGGGCCGCACGTTGCTGCCGGCGGCGACGTAGACCTCAGGCATCGGGCGCGGGGGCGAGCCCCGCCCGGCTGCGCTCGATCATCACGCCGACGTCCTTGGAGAAGCGGATCGCGCCCGGCTTGTGCAGGGTGACCTTCACCCATTCGATCTCGAACTCGATGAGGATCAAGCGGGCAATTTCCTCTGCCAGCGTTTCCACCAGTTGGTAGCGGCTTTCCTGGATGAATGCCAGGACGCGCTTGGCCACCGCCTTGTAGTTGAGGGTGGCGTCGATGTGATCGCGGCTGGCAGCACGCGCGATATCCGCCGACATCTCCAGGTCAACCGCGATGGTCTGCTTGACCTCCCGCTCCCAGTCGAAAATGCCGATGACGGTCTCGGTAGTCAGTTCCCTGAGGAAAATCTTGTCCAATGTCCCTTCCTTGCCCGCCTCAAGACGGGGGTCGCAGTTCATCCAATGGCCAGCGCGCGCGGGCCTCCAGCGGCAGCGCGTGCCGCTCGCCCGCCACCAGCCTGCAATGGCCCGCGTAGGCGATCATGGCGGCATTGTCGGTGCACAATCCCGGCCGCGGATAGTAAACGCTGGCTCCGCGCGCCGCAGAGGCTTCGGCCAGCCGCTGCCGCAGTCGCTGGTTGGCCCCCACGCCGCCGGCGATGACCAGTCGTTGCAGTCCCGTGATCTCCAGCGCCCGCAGGGACTTGACCACCAGGGTCTCCACCACTGCGTCCTCGAACCCGCGGGCCAGGTCGGCCCGGTCAGCCTCGTCCGGCACGCGGCCGCGGACCTCGGTCACGACGGCCGTCTTCAGGCCGCTGAAACTGAAGTCGAGGCCGGGACGGTCGAGCATGGGGCGCGGAAAGCGGTAACGATCCGGCCGTCCGCGGGCGGCCAGGGCGGCCAGCGCGGGTCCGCCGGGATAGCCGAGCCCCAGGAGCTTGGCGGTCTTGTCGAACGCCTCCCCGGCCGCGTCGTCCAGCGACTCGCCGAGGATCCGGTAGCACCCCACCCCATCCACCCGGACCAGCTGGGTGTGGCCCCCGGAGACCAGCAGCGCCAGGTAGGGGAAGGCCGGGGCCTCGGGCTCGAGCATGGGGGCCAGCAGATGGCCTTCGAGGTGGTGGATCCCCACCGCCGGCAGGCCCCGCGCGAAGGCCAGGGCGCCTGCCAGCGCGCTACCGACCAGCAGGGCGCCAATGAGTCCGGGACCGGTGGTGCAGGCCACCCCGTCCACCGCCTCAAGGGGGCAGCCAGCGGCCTCCAGCGTGGCGCGAATCATGGGCAGCAGGCGCTTTACGTGGTCCCGGGCGGCCAGCTCGGGCACCACCCCGCCCCAGGCCCGGTGCAGGTCGAACTGGCTGAACACCTCGGCAGCCAGCACCCCCCCCTCGCCGTACAGGGCGACCGCGGTTTCGTCGCAGGAAGTTTCGATGCCCAAGACCTTCATGAGGGGTGGCTTTGCTCCGCCGGCAGTTTTCGCTTACAATCCGCGGCCCTTTGCTCCGGAGTGAGGTTCGAGGTCCGCATGCCCAGCGTTCGTATCCGTGAGAACGAGTATTTTGACGCCGCCCTGCGGCGCTTCAAGCGCGCCTGCGAGAAGGCCGGGGTGCTGACCGAGCTGCGCCGCCGCGAATTCTACGAGAAGCCGACCCAGGAGCGGAAAAGAAAGAAGGCGGCCGCGGTCAAGCGCGCCATCAAGCGGACCGTCCGGGAGCCCTCTCGGGCCGCAGCCCGCTGAAGTTGGCGGGGCCATGAGCCTCAAGGCCCGCATTACCGA
>JAURMS010000327.1 GCA_030830595.1 Gammaproteobacteria bacterium
AAGTTTTTTTGAATTTCCTTGGAACGGCGATGCAAACCGGTTGGGACCAAGCCCTGCGAACTCACTACGGATATCCCTCCATAGAATCCCTGGAGGACGCGTGGCTCCTGTCATTGCGTCAGACCAAAAAAACCGCAACCGTGCTGGCTGCATCCCCGGGGGTAATTGCCAATCCAATTACCGCAAAATCAACAAACTCACTGGTATCCCAATCAAAACCAAATGTCCCAAGCAGTCCCATGACAATGAATCCCACGGCCAAAACAACAGCCATTGTTTCACCGGTTGCCCAATCCAAACCATCTCCTGAAATTCCGGAAAATGGTTCAAATTCAAAACAATCAATCCCAGGCATTCGCCTTGGCCCGCCCAGGTTTGCAAATGGAAAACAAGCCAACCCGGTCTTACTCATAAACAATTAAAATCAAAAAGCTCCCTAGGGAATAACAAATCCCTCAAGCCTGAGCTCAGGGTAGCAGGGGATAGGAGTTTGGGGTGTATGAAACAGGACGAGCCCCGCTTCTTTTGGAAGCGGGGCTCGTGAACCCGGCGATAACCTACTCTCGCCCTTGAGGGACTACCATTGGCCCTGAATGCTTGACGGCCGTGTTCGGAATGGGAACGGGTATGACCATTCAGGCAAGGTCACCGGGAAGTCTGGAGGTGTGTGCCGGCTTTTTGGCCGCAAGCGAGGTATCGATTGGAGTGATGCCTGGTAATGAGGCTCCGCGGAGGGCGGAGTCGATGCGTACAAGCGGTAGACTGTTAGTACCGGTAAGCTGAGACGATTACTCGCCTTACACGCCCGGCCTATCAACCTGGTGGTCTACCAGGAGTCTTCGTCTTGCGACTGGAGATCTATTCTTGCAGAAGGTTTCACGCTTAGATGCTTTCAGCGTTTATCCTGGCCGCACTTAGCTACCCTGCCATGCCACTGGCGTGACAACAGGGACACCAGAGGTGCGTCCCTCCCAATCCTCTCGTACTAGGGAGAAAACTGCGCAAATCTCCTACGCCCACGACAGATAGGGACCGACCTGTCTCACGACGGTCTGAACCCAGCTCACGTACCGCTTTCATTGGCGAACAGCCAAACCCTTGGGAGCTTCTCCACCCCCAGGATGCGATGAGCCGACATCGAGGTGCCAAACCTCCCCGCCGCTATGAACGCTCAGGGGAGATAAGCCTGTTATCCCCGGAGTACCTTTTATCTGTTGAGCGACGGCCTTTCCATCCAGCACCGCCGGATCACTATGCCCTGCTTTCGCACCTGCTCGTGTGATGACACTCGCAGTCAAGCACCCTTCTACCATTGCGCTCTTTGCCCGATTGCCGACCGGGCTGAGGGTACCTTGGGGCTCCTCCGTTACTCTTTGGGAGGAGACCGCCCCAGTCAAACTGCCCACTTAGCACTGTCCGCCGCCCGGATTCACGGGTCGGGGTTAGAATTCAAGCACAAAAAGGGTGGTGTTTCATTTGTCGGCTCCCCCGGTGCCTGAACACCGGGTTCGTCGCCTCCCACCTACGCTACGCATCCTGGGCCTAAACCCAATACTAAGCTGCAGTAAAGGTTCACGGGGTCTTTCCGTCTAATCGCGGGTATGTTGCATCTTCACAACAACTACAGTTTCACCGAGTCGCTCGTGGAGACAGTGATCCGGTCGTTACGCCATTCATGCAGGTCGGAACTTACCCGACAAGGAATTTCGCTACCTTAGGACCGTCATAGTTACGGCCGCCGTTTACTGGGGCTTCGGTTGCGAGCTTCGCCTTGCGGCTAACCCTCTTCCTTAACCTACCAGCACCGGGCAGGCGTCAGACTCTATACTTCCTCTTGCGAGTTCGCAGAGTCCTGTGTTTTTGATAAACAGTCGCCAGATCCCTTTCACTGCGGCCCCCTCGCGGGGGCGCCCCTTCTCCCGAAGTTACGGGGCTAAATTGCCGAGTTCCTTCACGAGCGTTCTCTCGCGCGCCTGAGAATCTTCATCTCACCCACCTGTGTCGGTTATCGGTACGGACATGACTTCAGTAACTGGTTGGCTTTTCTCGGACCCAACTCAAAATGCTCCGGGATCCAGCTCCCTCACAAATCTCCTCAGGACGTCACAACCAGCATCAAACCCTACGTCACGGCGCAGGAATATCAACCTGCTCCCCATCGACTACGCCTGTCGGCCTCGTCTTAGGCTCCGGCTCACCCTGGGCGGAATGACCTTCCCCAGGAATCCTTGGGTTTTCGGCGAACGGGATTCTCACCCGTTTTAGCGTTACTCGTTCCGGCATTATCACTGGCGCCTCGTCCACGGGCCGTCGTCCGACCCGCTTCTACCTGCCGCGCCACGCTCTCCTACCACAGATTACTCTGTCCACCGCTTCGGTGAATAACTTAGTCCCGTTCATTATCGGCGCGGAACTCCTCGACCAGTAAGCTATTACGCACTTTTTAAATGGTGGCTGCTTCTAAGCCAACATCCTGGCTGTCTCGGGAATTCCACTTCCTTTCGCACTCAGTTACTCTTAGGGACCTTAGCGGATGGTCTGGGCTGTTTCCCTCTCGACTACGAAGATTATCCCTCGCAGTCTAACTGCCATAGCTTGGTACAACGGTATTCGGAGTTTGGTTGCGAGGGGTAGCCGGGTAGGCCCCCCAGCGCATTCAGTCGCTCTACCCCCGTTGCCAACTACTATGACGCTAACCCTAAAGTTATTTCGGAGAGAACGAGCTATCTCCACGTTTGATGATACTTTCAATCCTCCACACAGGTCATCCCCTAGTTTTTCAACACTAGTGAGTTCGGACCTCCATGAGGTGTTACCCCCACTTCATCCTGCCCATGCGTAGCTCACGTGGTTTCGCGTCTACCACTCCCGACTTGGTCGCCCTATTCAGACTCGGTTTCCCTTCGGCTCCGCCGCAAAACGGCTTAACCTGGCCGGTAATGGCAAGTCGCCGGATCATTATGCAAAAGGCACGCCGTCACACACTTAAGTGCTCCGACCGCTTGTAGGCATGTGGTTTCAGGGTCACTGTCCTCCCTTCAAAAGGATTCTTCCCACCTTTCGCTCGCGCTACTGGTTCGCTATCGGTCACCAAGGAGTATTTAGCCTTGCGGGATGGACCCCGCAGATTCAGACCAGATTTCACGTGTCTGGTCCTACTCAGGTGCCGGATAGGCCGTCCTCTCGGGCCGCATACGGGACTGTCACCCGCTATGGTCCACCTTTCCAGATGGTTCTGCTCCGATCAAACCAACCATGTCTCCGGTCCTACAACCCCGCACGGGCATGCCCGTGCGGTTTGGGCTCTTCCGCTGTCGCTCGCCGCTACTGACGGAATCGATGTCTCTTTCTTCTCCTACAGGTACTGAGATGTTTCAGTTCCCCGCGTTCGCCTCGCATGCCTATGGATTCAGCATGCGATCATTCGGGTATCCCGGGATCAAAGCTCTTTTGACAGCTCCCCCAGGCTTTTCGCAGTCTTACACGCCCTTCTTCGCCTCTTGGTGCCAAGGCATCCCCCACACGCCCTTTCTAGCTTGCACGCATCGACCCCAACCTCCCGAAGGAAGCCAGAGCCGACCGCACTCACCTCGCACTCCCACCAGGTCCCATGACCCAATAAGAGCGGCATGAGTCTCGATCCTTGCTCTCTCGCTCGCCTCAATTCTCAGGCATCACTCAATTCAATCAAGCAACCCAAACCAAACACATCCACACAGCCAGCTCGCACCAGCTACGCAAACGCACTCGGCCCAAGTCGCCTCGGTGATACCTCGCGCACACACCCAGTTGTCAAAGAACAAAGGTGACCGGTATTACCGGTCACCTTTCTCCGCTTGCGCGGGAGCTGCACTACTTTCGGCTGCGCCAAGTAATGCGGCTCTCGAACAAGTGAGAAGGAAACTTAGCTGAAGGTTTGATTGGAATGCAAGGCCTTTTGGAAAAATAATTCCCCGCCACCCCCCGATCAATCCCCAGCCCTTCCTCAGTCAACCCAGCCAAACCCAACCATCCATCAGGATGGCTCAATTGGAGATGAGGAGACTCGAACTCCTGACATCCTGCTTGCAAAGCAGGCGCTCTACCAACTGAGCTACATCCCCGATGAAGGATTGTCTTGTGGAAATCCATTCCAAAAGAGGCGGCGACGGTTGGCCTCGTCGCCGTAAATCCTTACAGTGGGCGTACTTGGATTCGAACCAAGGACCTCAGCTTTATCAGAGCTGCGCTCTAGCCAACTGAGCTATACGCCCTTTGATCTCCTTCGGGCCGGGGCCCAAAAGAAGAACCGGGGGATCGTTCCCCCTGAGATTTCCAAGTTACCATTTGATCGTTCCGAGTCAACCAAAGTCGGTCGTCTTCCTGTCTTCCTTTTGCCCCGCCGGACCGCTCTTTTGGCCTATTCTGCCAGAGATGACTGAATTTGGGGCAGGTCTCTGGCAGCGCCCGCCCACTACCCACCCCTTCCCTTGCCTCTGGCGGTTGCCAATGATCTGCTTTCCAACCCGACTTCTACCCCGTAGCTTGGGATGTAGCCTTTTCGCTGTCCGGAGATCCCCGGCGGGGGCGACCGATGACGGTTGGCCCTTTCCCGCTCAATGATCCGGAAACCGGCCCGTTAAACAGGGCTGGGGCGGGAGCCTGTATCCCTCCCGGGCTATTGCAGCCCGGATGATTTGGGAAAAAGGCAATTTGGCATTCCGATTCACGATTTCGCGCGGCCGAGGCCCGCCACCTTGAGGATTTAGTTTTATGAGCGACCCATACGCCCTGTGCTCGTGCGGAAGCGGCAAAAAGTTCCGTTTCTGCTGCCAGGGCATTGCCAGCACCCTGGAAAAGGCTTTTTCCCAGGCCCGCGCAGGTCAGCTGGATTCGGCCTTGCGGACGATGGATCAGGCGATCGGATCCGAGCCGAAAAACCTGGAACTCCGACTGCACAAAGCAAAGCTGCTCGACGCGCTCAAACGCCGTCCCGAAGCCGAAAAGGCTCTGGATGATGCGATCGCCATCGATGCCAACTTCGCTCCGGCCCATTTCCAGCGTGCCCTCTGGAGGCGTCAGGAAGGGGAGATTCCAGGTGCGGCTATTCTCGCCCGCAAGGCGGTCGACATGTACTCCCTGGACGCCAAGGAGCAAATCGCCCAAGTCTATGCTTTTTTGAGTCAGGTTGAATCGCAGCTGGGCCGGCCGATCTCGACCGCGGGCACGCCGGCGACCGTGGTGTGCGGGGGCACCTCGTTGAGCACGACCGAGCCCGCCGCTATCTGCGCGCCATCGCCGATGCGGATGTTGCCGAGAATCTTCGCGCCGGCGCTGATCAGCACGCCGTTGCCGACCTTGGGGTGGCGGTCGCCGCTCTCCTTGCCGGTGCCGCCCAGGGTCACGGATTGCATGATCGATACGTTGTCCCCTACCACCGCAGTCTCGCCGATGACGATGCCGGTGGCGTGGTCGAGCATGATGCCGCGGCCGATGCGGGCGGCGGGATGAATGTCCACGGCGAACTCCACCGACATCAGGTTCTGAAAGAACAGCGCCAGTTCGCGGCGGCCGTGGCGCCATAGCCAGTGCGCGACGCGGTAGGTCTGCAGGGCGTGAAAGCCCTTGAAGTAGAGCAGAGAGGTGGAGTACCTGGGGCAGGCCGAGTCGCGTTGTCTGACGGCGACGATATCGTCGCGGACGGCAGCGATGATGTCCGGGTCGGCGACGAAGGCCCGGTCGATCACCTCGCGCAGCAGCAGGGCGGAGGCGGTGGCGCTGTCGAGCTTGCTGGCCAGGTGAAAACTCAGTGCCGCGGCCAGGCTGTCATGGTTTAAAATGGTCGCATGGAGGAAACTGGCCAGGATCGGCTCTTTGCCGGCTTCCGCGGCTGTTTCCTCGCGGATGGTCTGCCAGATGGGGTCCTCAGCGGCTCCGGCACCCGTCGCCTCGTTTTGCATCGCCTGAACTCTGTCTCGTTGCGCTACAGATCGACTTTAACCCAAGCGCACACAAAAATCATCGCCCTGGACCTGCCCGGGCTCGCGCAGGGAGATCGATCAGCGCTCCTGCCGGCGTCAAACTCGACAATTCTGAGAGCACCCTCGTCATGCGACAGGATCGACGTCCCTATTGGGTCAAGAAAATCTACATCCGTTACCGCACCTGGTATACCAACCACTTTCTGCGGCCGGCCTGCGATGAACTGGGCGACTATCACACCGTCATGAAACCCTGGTACGTCCATATCGGCGGCCCCAACATCCGCATCGGCAAATGCGCCACCCTGGTCGCGGAGCCCGATGCCTGGGTGCGGATCGGCGTATGGGGCAGCGCGCCGGGGCGGGGCAGCATCAGCATTGGCGATTACGTGATGATCAGCCCCGGCACCCGCATCAGCGCCTCGGAGTCGATCACCATCGGCCACTCGGTGATGATGGCCAACGGCGTCTACATCACCGACTCTGACTGGCACGGCATCTATGACCGCACCCGGCGCGACGACCTGCGGCGGCCGGTGGTGATCGGGGACAACGCCTGGCTGGGCGATAACAGCACGGTGCTCAAGGGCGTCACCATCGGGGCGAACAGCATCGTCGCGGCGCGCGCCGTGGTCACCAGGGACGTCCCGGCCAATGTGATCGTGGCCGGCAACCCGGCCCGCGTGGTGCGCGAACTGGACCCGGACCGGGGTTACGTGACGCGGGCGGATTACTTTGCCGACCCGGCCGCGCTGCTGCGCTACTACGATGCGGTGGAGCGCCAGGTGCTGTCGCCCAACGGCCTGTTCAGCTGGCTGCGCATGCTGCTGTGGCCGACCACGCGCGATTGACGCGTGCACCGCTTCAGTACTGGTAGAGCGGCACCCGGGCCAGCAGCAGTGCGATCTGCCGGTTGAGTCCGGCCAGGTAGGGTTCGATCTCTGCGTCGCTCAAGGTGGCCAGTTGCTGGGTGACGTCCTGCTGCGGCAGTGCGCTGGGGCGGGGCAGCAGCTGGTCGTCGTAGACCAGGCCAGCCACGTCCGTCTGCAGGCGCTGCGCGGTGCCAGGCGCCGCCGCCAGCTCGGCGAAGCGGATGCCGGCCTTGTCGGCCATCAGGTCGGCCAGGTCGAAGCCCGAGTAGGTCTGGGAGTCGTTCAGCTCCTTCTGCAGGCCCATGAACTCGGCGAGCTTGTCGCCGGCAAACAGCGAGATGAGCGCCGAGGTGACGAAATGCTGGGCCAGGTCCTTGCGCCGGTGCAGGGTCAGCTCGAGGCGCTTGGCGGGTTGGCCGAAGCGGGAGCCGAGGCGGGTGAACTCCAGCAGTGCGGGGTCGGCCGCGTACATGGCCAGGCTGACCAGCGCGGCGGTGTTTTCCATGGGCGGACTGCCGCCGGCGCCGCTGCGCTGGCGGGCCAGCTCGAAAGCCGGACTCATCAGCCCGAGCAGCGGATAGCGGTTGCCGCGCAGTCCCTGGCTGATGGGCTCGAGGTGCGCCAGATAGCGCTCGACCAGCGCCGCGTCGAT
>JAURMS010000328.1 GCA_030830595.1 Gammaproteobacteria bacterium
GTCGTGGCGCTGGTACCGGAGCGGGCTTCCGTGGCAGTCTCCGCGCCCATGGCAGACAAGCGACCCTTTACCGTGCTGGCGGAAGCCGGCAACCGCGAAGACGAGTATTACTGGCTCCGCGACGATACCCGCAGCGATCCCGACGTCCTGGCCTACCTGCAGGCGGAAAACGCCCACGTGGACGCCATGCTGCTGCACACGAAGGCCTTGCAGGAGCGGCTGTACGAGGAAATCGTCGCACGCATCAAGCAGGACGATGCCAGCGTGCCGGTCCTGGATGACGGCTGGTGGTACTACAGCCGCTACGAAACCGGCCAGGAGCGCCCACTCTACGCCCGCCGCGAAGGCAGCATGGAATCGCCCGAACAGGTCATGCTGGACCTGAACCAGCTGGCCGAGGGGCATGGCTTCTACCAGGTGGCCAACTGGGAGGTGGCGCCGGACAACCGCCTGCTCGCCTGGGCCGAAGATTCAGTGGGCCGTCGACAGTACAGCATCCGCTTCAAGGATCTCGTCACCGGCGAGGTGCTGCCAGACCGCATCGAGAACGCCGAAGCGAGCCTCGCCTGGGCTGCCGACAGCAAAACCCTGCTCTATGTCGAGAAGGATCCCCAGACCTTGCTGGGCCTCAGGATCCGCAAGCACGTGCTGGGGACGGACCCGGCACAAGACGCACTGGTCTACGAACAGGATGACGAAAGCTTCTACACCGGCGTGGGCAAGACCAGCGACGATCGCTACCTGTTGATCGTGGCCGAGAGCACCGTCTCCAGCGAAATCCGCTTTGCAGATGCCAGCGATCCAGAGCTGGCCTTTTCGGTCTTCCTGCCTCGCGAGCGGGACCACGAATACCAGGCCGATCACGTGGACGGGCGTTGGATCATTCGCAGTAACTGGCAGGCCAGGAACTTCCGGCTGATGGAAGTGGCAGACGGCCAGACCCAGGATCGAAGCGCCTGGCGCGAAGTGATCGGGCATCGCGAGGATGCCTTCATCAACGACTTTGCCGTGTTCAGGGACTTCCTGGCGGTCGATGAGCGCTCCGGGGGCCTGCGCAAGCTGCGGATCCGCCGCTGGGCGGGCGGCGAGGATTACTACGTCGACTCTGACGACCCGACCTACGCCTTCGAGCTGGGCAGCAACCCCTCAGTGGACAGCACCACGCTGCGCTACACCTATGAATCGATGACGACCCCGCTGTCCACCTTCGACCTCGACATGGCCACCGGCGAGCGCAGGCTGCTCAAGCGTGAGCCGGTGCTGGGTGACTTCGACGCCTCTCGCTACACCAGCGAGTACCTGTGGGCGACGGCCCGCGATGGCACGAAGGTGCCGGTATCGCTTGTTTACCACAAGGATACGCCGCGCGACGGCAGCGCCCCGCTCTACCAGTACGCCTACGGCTCTTACGGCTATTCCACCGATCCCTACTTCAGTCGCACCTGGCTGTCGCTGCTGGACCGCGGCTTCATGGTGGCCATTGCCCACATCCGGGGCGGGCAGGAGATGGGTCGCAGCTGGTACGAGAACGGCAAGCTGCTCGCAAAGCGCAACACCTTCAATGACTTCGTGGACGTCACCCGGTTCCTGGTCGACAGCCAGTATGCCGATGCCGCTCGCGTGTTCGCCCAGGGCGGCAGCGCGGGTGGACTGTTGATGGGTGTGATCGCCAACGAGGCGCCTGGTGACTATCGGGGCATCATTGCGCAAGTGCCGTTCGTGGATGCGGTCACCACCATGCTGGACGAGAGCATCCCCCTGACCACCAACGAGTTCGACGAGTGGGGCAACCCGAAGTACAAGGTGTACTACGACTACATCCTCTCCTACTCGCCCTACGACAACGTGAGTGCCCAGGACTACCCGGCCATACTGGTCACGACCGGCCTGTGGGACAGCCAGGTGCAGTACTTTGAGCCAGCCAAGTGGGTGGCGCGACTGCGTGATCGCAAGACCGACCAGAATCCGCTGCTGTTCCGGACCACCATGCAGGCAGGGCACGGCGGCAAGTCCGGACGCTTCGAGCGCTACCGAGAACTGGCCGAGGTCTACGCTTTCATCCTCGACCAGGCGGGCATCACCCAGTGAAGCCTCTCACCGCCGGTCTGCTGGCCTGCTCGTTTGCCATGGCATCGCCGGTCATGGCGGCTCCGGTCACGCTGGGCATCGACGTGCTGCTGGAGGCAGACAGCGAGTATCTCGGCCTGCTGGAAGGCCAGCGCGTGGGGCTGGTCACCAACCCGAGCGGCGTCGACGGCGAACTGGGGCCCAGCGTGGACCGGCTCGCCGAGGATGAGCGGATCAACCTGGTCAGGCTCTATGCGCCCGAGCACGGGATCCGCGGCGACGTCCCGGCTGGGGATCACGTGGGAGATGAGCGCGACGAGGACACCGGCCTGCCCGTCACCAGCCTCTACGGCAAGAGCCGCCGCCCCAGCGCGGAGGCACTCGCCGATATCGACGTGATGCTGCTCGACCTGCAGGACGTGGGTTCGCGGACCTATACCTATATCTCGACCATGGGTGAGGTGCTGCGCGCCTGCGCCGAGTACGACAAACCGCTGGTGGTACTGGACCGACCCAACCCGCTCGGCGGCACGCTCTTCGAGGGTCCGGTGATCGAGCCAGAGTGGTACAACTTCATCGGCTGGGGACCTGTGCCCCTCTCCCACGGCATGACCATGGGTGAGATCGCCCGCTACTTCAAGAGCGAAATGGAGATCGACTGCGACCTCCATGTCGTACCCATGCGTGGCTGGCAGCGAGACACCTCCTGGGAGGAAACCGGGCTGACGTGGACCATCACGTCACCGCATATTCCGGACGTCCTGCATGCCCAGCTCTACATCACCACTGGCATGCTGGCAGCCACTTTCCCCGCGCTCAGCGATGGGGTGGGCTCGACCATGCCGTTTGAACTGGTGGGGGCCGAGTTCATCGACGAGTCCGACCTCGAAGATGCACTGAACGCCCTGAAACTGCCTGGCGTTACCTTTCAGGCTTCGACCTTTCGGCCCTTTTACGGCAAGTTTGCCGGCAAGGGGCTGGCAGGTGTCCGGCTTCGGCTCACCGATCCGGAAAGCTACCGGCCACTGCACACCGGCCTGTCCATCCTCGCCGTGCTCAGGAGGCTGTATCCCGACCAGCTTGTGATGGGTGAGGAGGCCTATGTCGCCAGGCACTGGGGCAACCTCAGGACAGTCGAACTGCTGCGCTCTGGCGCCGCACCTGAGGTGATGGAAGCAAGCTGGGCACAGGCGCTCGCCGAGTTCGGGGAGCGGCGCAAGGCCAGCCTGCTGTACTGACTGCCGACGGGTCGGCTTATGTCACATGCCTGAAGATGTCGGATGGACCTTGTCCCTTTGGCTTACAGTAAGGCGACTTGTCCTTCCGGGGGTCGACTTTGAACATCCATCCGCGCGCACTGCTGTCGTGCCTGACAGTGTGCCTTGCCCTGCACGTCCTGCCCGCTGGCGCATTTGGTGTAGACGTCTGCTACAACGCCCCGGATTCTGGCCTCGCCCTGATCCGCAACTGCATTGGAGTGGAGGAGGCCTGCCGCACCAGTAACCTGGCCCCCTCCGGCGAGCTCTCCTGCCGTGCCGAGGCGCTGGCCGACAGCCTGAGCGGCCTGACCGGCACCAACAGCATCATCGGCGGACGCAGCCTGGTACACAGCGACTCCACCTACCTGATGGCGCAGCTCATCGGCTACACCCCGTGGCAGGCCTATCAGGTGATGATCTACGACGAGGCCACCGACCAGTCGGACTATTTCCCGTATGACCAGCTGGGCCGGCAGATGCTCGACGATAGCCAGATCGCCGAATGCAGGGCCTCCTGGGGACGGTCCATGCCCCGGCATTGCCTGGTCCTCACCCCGGTCATGAACGGTGTCTACAAGTTCAATGACGAGGCGGGGGGCATGCTGCTGCACCTCCATTCCCGCTATTCACCCAACGGCGCTCCCCCACCGGCGATCGGCTTCCCGACAGACTATTTCTCGGCGGAGAACGCCCGCTACGAACCGCTGGTGAACAACCTGCGCGACTGGGCCTTTGATCTTCGCCCCGATGCCTGCGTGGCCGGCATCCTGGCCCGCGGCGAGTCTGGCAAGGGCGCTTCGAATCGCTGCGAGGTCCGTGATCGAGTCATCAAGAGCCCCCAGAGCTTTTTTGCGGCGGGCGTCTCCCGGTTGCAGATCCCCTTCTCCTCGAAGCTTGGCACGCTGATCGTCAATGAGGACGAACGGGGCACCGTCTTGGCAGCAGACCGCAGCTTCCAGGATTACATTGCGCCCCATCAGGTCGCGTTCGCCAAGCTGGGGATCTTCCTGCACGCGTATGCGGATCGGTTTTCTCACCACCTGTGCACCGACACTTCCTGGTTCCGTCGTGAATTTTCCGGCAACTACGACAGCCGCTATGACTCGCGGACCTGCGCCCAGGGCAGCCACTTCCTCTGGCACGCCTGGGAACAGGGCACCTACCAGGAGGGTGGCAACCTGGATCCGCAATTCCAGACCATGCGCCCGACGCTGGAAGCGGTGTATGCGCAGTTGGTGGACCACGCTCGACTCAGGGGCATCCCGGTGACCGAAGGCCTCGAGGCATCGGCCATCGTCGACCGGCTGGTCGACGTGCTCGGCACCTATGATCCGCAGACACGCCTGGATGCGATGGTGGCCCTGATGGAGGAACTTGGGGCGTTTCCACTGCCCGGGCACGGTAGCGCCATCAACCTCAGCCTGGAGCAATGGCTGGAGGCGGCCGGCGCACCCGGGCGCTGATATAGTCTCGTCCTGGCCCCAGGGAGCCCAGGACGATGCCCAGCCCACTGCTTGCAGAGATCGATCGCTATCGCCCGGAATTGACCCTGGCGGAGGCCTGCACGCCGCCCGCCTCCTGGTATACCGATCCCCGTTTCCACGAGCTGGAGCTGCACACGACCTTTGCCCGTTCCTGGCAGTACGCCTGCCGGGTCGACCAGGTCCGCGAGCCGGGCTGCTACGTCACCGTGGAAATTGCCGGCGAACCGCTGGTAATCGTCCGGGGCAACGACGGGGTCCTGCGCGGTTTCTTCAACGTCTGCCGGCACCATGCCGCAGCCGTGATGACGGAACCACAGGGCTGCGTCAAGCGCCTGACCTGCCCCTATCACGGCTGGACCTATACGCTGGAAGGCAGCCTGAAGGCCGCGCCCGCCTTCGAGGGCGCGATCAATTTCGAGCCCGCGGAGCACTCGCTGGTCCCGGTCGCCACCGCCACGTGGGAGAACTGGGTATTCGTGAGGATCGCGCGGGAAGGCCCCTCTCTGGAGGAGTTTCTCGGCCCCGAAGTGATAGCGGAGGTCGCCCAGCTCGACCTCGGCAGCCTGCACTGGTTCGATCGTCAGCACTACGTGTTTGACTGCAACTGGAAGGTCTTCGTCGACAACTACCTCGACGGTGGTTACCACATTCCCTACCTGCACAAAGGCCTCGACAGCGTCCTCGACTACCACAAGTACACCATCGAGAACGGTCGCCGGCACTGCCTGCAATCGAGCCCCATCGTGAGCCGCGGCGCGGAAGCGGCGACCGGCTCGGTCCGCAAGGGCGACCGCGCGCTCTACTACTGGTTCTATCCCAACTTCATGTTCAACTGGTACCAGGGCATCATGGACACCAACCTGGTCTATCCGCGCGGTCCCAACCAGACCGAGGTGATCTTCGACTTCTGGTTTGCGGATGTCTCCGATGAGGCTCGTGACTTCAACCGCAACTCGGTCGAGATTGCCAACCGTATCCAGGGCGAGGACCAGGACATCTGCAAGTCCGTGCAGCGTGGGCTGAACTCACGCGCCTACGATACGGGTCGTCTGTCGCTTCGCCGCGAAGGCGGCGAACAACTGTTTCATCAGCTGCTGCATGCCGACCTCAAGGCCGGGGCGCTCGGCGCCTGACCCGATGAGCGACCTCTACCAGCTCAAGCGCACGCCTTTTCACGAGCGCACCTCGGCCCTCTGCCTGCCGCAGAACTGGCGGCGCTGGGCGGGCCATATTGCGGTGGGCTCCTACGACCTCACGCTGGAGCGCGAGTACTGGGCCATCCGCAACCACGCGGCCTTGATCGACGTCTCGCCGTTGATGAAATACCGCATCGAGGGCCCGGATGCGATGCGACTGCTGGACAAGCTGACTCCCCGCAACATCGCCAAGCTGGCCATCGGACAGGTCTACTACACCGGCTGGTGCGATGACGAAGGCAAGCTGCTCGACGACGGCACCATCACCCGCTTGGCCGAGCAGGCTTATCGCCTCACCTCCGCAGAGCCCTCCTTGCGCTGGCTGCACATGAACGCGGTCGGGATGGACGTGCGCATCACGGAACACACCGACCAGGTCGCGGCGCTCTCGCTGCAAGGACCCAAGTCGCGACAGGTCCTCAATCGGGTCTGCGACTCACCAGTGGATGGCATCAGGTTCTTCCGCATGGCGGAAAACACCATTGCGGGCAGGGCGGTCACCATTTCCCGGACTGGCTACACGGGCGACCTGGGCTATGAGATCTGGCTGGATGCGGCCGATGCCCTGCCCGTGTGGGATGCACTCATCGCCGGCGGCAACGACTATGGCATCACGCCCTGCGGGATCCTGGCCATGGACATCGCCCGCGTCGAGGCCGGCCTGTTCATGCTGGACGTCGACTATACGGCCGCCACCCACGCGTGGATCGAGGCCCAGAAGTCCTCCCCCTATGAGATGGGACTCGGCTGGGCCATGGCCCTCGACAAGCCGGGGTTTTTTGTCGGCCGAAGCGCCCTTGAGCGGGAGGCCGCCGAAGGCCCGCGCTGGAAGATGGTGGGGGTTGAAGTCGACTGGGAGTCGCTGGAGCAGGCCTTCGGCGCAGTCGGCCTGCCACCGCAGATCCCGTCGATGACCGTGCGCGCCTCCCTGCCCGCTTTCCGGCATGGCAAGCAGGTCGGCTATGCCTCCAGCAGCACCTGGTCGCCGGTGCTCAAGAAGTACATCGCCCTGGTGCATCTCGAACGTCCACATTACGAGGCCGGCACACGCATCGAACTGGAAGTCACGGTCCAGCACCAGCGCTGCCGTGCCTCGGCCACGGTGGTGAACCTGCCCTTCTACGACCCGGAGTGGAAGCGCGCATGAGCAGCTCGTCAAGGTATGACGCCATCATCATTGGCGGCGGCCATAACGGCCTGATTGCCGCCGCCTACCTGGCGCGCGCGGGCAAGAAGACGCTGGTCCTCGAGCGGCGCGAGATCGTGGGCGGCGCTGCAGTCACCGAGGAAATCTTTCCCGGCTATCGCTTCACCGAATTTTCTTACGTTGTGAGCCTGCTAAGGCCGGAGATTATCCGCGACCTGGAACTCCCCAAACACGGGCTCAAGATCCTGCCCCTGCCCTCCACCGTCACGCCCCTGCAGGAGGGTGACTACCTGGCCAGCTGGGAGGACCACGACCTCACTCGTCGGGAGCTCTATCGCCATTCGCCGCGCGATGCCGAGGCCGCCGACGAATACTCCAGGGTGATGGCGCGCGCGGCCAAGGCCATCAAGCCGATCATCAGCCTGGTGCCACCCGACCCGGCCTCCCTCAGCTGGCGCGACCTGCGGGGCCTCCTGAAGCTCGGTCAGTACGGGGCGAGCCTGAGCCCGACCGAGATCTGCCGGATCGCCAAGCTTCTGACCCAATCTGCAGCCGACCTGCTCGATGAATGGTTCGAGTTCGATCCCCTGAAGGGCACCAAGTCGGCCAGCGGCATCATTGGGACCTTCCTCGGTCCGCGCTCGCCGGGCACCGCGTATGTGCTGCTGCACCACTACATGGGGGAGATCGACGGCGCCTTCCGGGCCTGGGGCTTCGCCAAGAATGGCACCGGCGGCGTATCCGCAGCCATCGCCAGTTCGGCGCGCGCGCTCGGGGTGGAGATCAAGACGTCTGCCCCGGTGAGCAAGGTCATCGTCAAGGGTGGCCGGGCAACCGGGGTCGCGCTGGAGAATGGTGATGAGTTCCATGCCAGCGTGGTGATGTCGGCTGCCGATCCGAAGCGAACCTTCCTGCAATTTGTAGAGCGCCAGCAGCTGCCGGGCGACCTGGTCACGGCCGTGGAGTCGTTCAGGGTCCGCGGCTCCTCGGGCAAGGTCAATATTGCGCTGTCGGAACTGCCAGACTTTACTTGCCTGCCGGGAGAAGGCCCCATTCATCGGGGGGCAATCTCGATCAGCCCGAGCATCGACTATATCGAGCGCGCCTATGACCAGGCCAAGTACGGCCAGGTGTCGAGCGAGCCGTACATCGACATGGTCATTCCCTCCATGATTGATCGCGACATGGCACCACCGGGACACCACGTGATGTCCTGCTTCGTGCAGTACGCACCCTATGACCGCGAGGGCGGCTGGGACGATGCTGCCCGCGAGGCCTTCGGCGAGACGGTGGTGAGCACCATCGAGCGCTATGCGCCGAATATCCGCCGCGCGATCGTGGGCAAGCAGGTGATTACCCCTAAGGACATCGAGCGCATTGCAGGCATCACCGGTGGCAACATCTTCCATGGCGAATTGCTGTTGCACCAGTTGTTCTTCCTGCGTCCCGCCCCGCAATGGGCCGACTTCAGGACCCCGGTCAAGGGCTACTACTTTGGCGCCTCGGGCGCCCATCCCGGGGGTGGCGTGATGGGCGCTGCCGGCAAGCTCGCGGCGCAGGAAATCCTCAAGGACTGGAAGTAACCATGGCCGAGGCAGACACCCTCGTCATCGGGGCGGGACACAACGGCCTGGTAGCTGCCGTCTACCTGGCACGTGCCGGTCATAAGGTAACGGTGCTGGAAGCGGCAGACGCTGCAGGCGGACAGCTGGCCGCCTGCCTGCCGGGCTGGCACCTGCCTGCACCCGCCCTGCATCCGGGTGGGTGGCTGCGCCCCGAGATCGTCCGAGACCTGAAGCTGCACCAGCACGGCCTGCCTGCGGGCGCTTCGCTGGATGCGCGTTACACCCTGCTGCTGCCGGGGGGCGAACACCTGTCGCTCAGTTCTCGCCCCGGCGATGCGGCGACCCTAGAGGCCATCCGTCACCTTTCTTCCCGCGATGCCGATCGCTGGCCGGAATTCCTGGCCTTCATGGATGCGGCCACCCGCCTGCTGGCCGCGGCACAGCTGACGCCGATGCCACGTCCCGAACGCCATGAGGTGATGGCCCAGGCCTTGCCGCTCGCCTCGCTGCTGCTCAAGCTCCGGAAACTCGGTCGGCGCGACATGTTCCGCGTGATTCGCAGCCTGTCCATGTCGGCGCGCGAACTGATGGACGAATGGTTCGAGTCCGAGCCCCTGCGCGCCGCACTCGGCGCCCTGGCCATCCATGGCGTCACCCTTGGGCCCTACTCGGCCGGTACCGGCTACACGCTGATCCACCACTGGCTGAATCGTGGCGGACTTGCCCATGCAGGCCCAAGCGGCGAGGCCATCACCGGCGCGCTGGTCGCAGCCCTGAAGGCAGCGGGCGGCGAGCTGCGGGTGGCTGCACCGGTTGAGCGCATCCTGGTCGAGCGTCAACAGGTCAAGGGCGTGGCACTCTGCGATGGCACCGTCATTGATGCACGACGCGTGCTCTCCTCGGCCGATCCGCGGCACACGCTGCTTGGGCTGGTGGGCGCCCACGAACTGCCGACCGAATTTGTCTGGCACACCCAGTCGATCCGCATGCGCGGCTCAGTCGCCAAGGTGCACCTCGCTACCGACGGCAGCCACGGGCTGCCCGGAGGCACGCTCGTCGTAGGGCCGAGTCTCAAGTACCTGGAACAGGCCTATGACGCAGCGAAATATGGCGAGGTCTCGGCCAGTCCCTACCTGGAAGTGACCACTTCCGGCCAGGTCGTCTCCATTCACTTCCAGTTCGCGCCGTATCAGCTGCGCTCGGGCGATTGGGAAACGATGCGTCCGGTCATCGAGGCGCGCGCCATCGAGTCCCTTGCCCCCTATGCCCCCCAGCTACAGGCCAGTATCCAGTCGGTACACAGCATCACGCCAAGCGACCTGGCGAAGCACTGGTCACTGACGGAAGGGGACCTGAATCACGGCCAACTGATCCTGGACCAGTTGATGTTCATGCGCCCGATGCCGGGCTGGTCGGACTCCCGCACGCCGGTGCAGGGGCTCTATCTCTGCGGGAGTGGCGGCCACGGTGGCGGAGGCATCAGCGGCGTACCGGGCAGGAATGCAGCCCGCGTAGCGCTGAAGGACTGAAAAGAGACCAGGGCAGATGGCAGATTTCTTTGACCTGAAGGTCATGAACATTGATGGCAGCCCCGATCTCCTCGGACCACTGCGTGGCAAGGTACTGCTGGTTGTAAACGTCGCCAGCCGCTGCGGTCTGACGCCGCAGTACGCCGGACTCGAGGCCCTTCACAATGAACTGGCTGAGCACAACTTCAATGTGGTCGGAATGCCCTGTAACCAGTTCGGCAGCCAGGAACCCGGGACGGAGGCGCAAATCCAGGCCTTCTGCACCACGAACTACGGCGTAAGCTTCCCCATGTCGGCCAAGCTTGAGGTAAATGGCCCGAGCCGGCATCCCGTGTACCAATGGCTCACCGATCCAGCCCACGGCTTTGGCGGCGACATCCAGTGGAACTTCGAGAAGTTCCTGATCAGCCGGGACGGCAGGCTGCTCGGCCGCTACCCGCCCACGACACGACCAGAGGACAACGGCCTCCGCCAGGAGATTGCCGACGCCCTCTGATCCAATCTCCCCGGCAAGGCTTGGTCGATGCTATGCAGCACCGGGATAGCCACTCCCTGGGATATCACGCCATCATCGCGAGATCACCACCGACCGTAGGTCAGCCGGCGCCATAGCCATTCGAGCGGGCCGTAGCTGAAATATTCAAGCCACCAGCGACTGGCCGCGATCTGGGCTGCATAAGCGATGGACACGATGGCGATGAGCGCCACACTGCCAATCTGTCCCGCCAACGCCAGGCCTGGCCAAACACCAAACAGCACGAAGCCGTAAAAAAACGACTGGGCCACGTAATTGGTCAGCGCCATCTTGCCGGCGCAGCCAAAGTAGCTCAGCAGTCGTCGTGCGCACACGCTGTTCAGGCCAACAACGACCGCGCAAATATAGCCAGTCGTCAATATCGGCACGGCCAACATGTGCAGTGCCTCGACCAGCAACTCCCAGTGTTGCCCATCCGCCAAGCGGTCGCTGCTTGCATAGTATCGAAGCATGCCTGCCACGCCCTCCCCTATCAGGCCGATAGGCAAGGTGACACGCAGCACACGGCGGAAACCGGGCAGGAAGGCCTGTGCATCCTGAAACCACCCACGGCGCCCCACCCAGGCGCCAATCATGAAACGACCTAACGCATAAAAAACCCAACCGATGATGAGACCGTTCAACAGGTAGTCAATGAGAGTGTAGGAAGCAA
>JAURMS010000329.1 GCA_030830595.1 Gammaproteobacteria bacterium
GCAATCGCTTCACCGTGGACTGGACCCGACACCTGTCTGCCGACCCGGTCGAACAGGCCGATTCCGGCGTTCCCTTGGCGGCGCTCAGGGAGATCGGTGCCAAGCTGTCCGAGCTGCCCGCCGGTTTTACGCTACACCCGCGGGTCGCGCGGGTGGTCGAGGACCGCCGCCGGATGTACGAGGGCGAGTTGACCTTGGATTGGGGCGCAGCCGAAACCCTCGCCTACGCCACCCTGTTGCGCGACGGCTTTCCCATCCGCATTTCCGGGCAGGACGCAGGGCGCGGCACCTTCTTCCACCGTCACGCCGTGCTTCACGAGCAGTCCACCGCTCGTCGCCACGTGCCCCTGGCCAACCTGTTCGATGCCCAGCCCCGGTTCAGCGTCATCGACTCGGTGCTCTCCGAGGAAGCGGTGCTGGGTTTCGAGTACGGGTACTCGACCACCGATCCCGGTAGCCTGGTGGTCTGGGAGGCCCAGTTCGGCGACTTCGCCAATGGGGCCCAGGTCATCATCGACCAGTTCATCACCTCGGGTGAATCGAAGTGGGGCCGGATCTCCGGACTGACCCTGCTGTTGCCGCATGGGTACGAGGGGCAGGGTCCCGAGCACAGCTCGGCCAGACTCGAGCGCTTCCTGCAACTCTCCGCCGAGATGAACATCCAGGTCTGCATTCCCTCCACCCCGGCACAGGTCTTCCACATGATCAGGCGGCAGATGCTGCGCGGGCTGCGCAAGCCGCTGGTGGTCATGACCCCTAAGAGCCTGCTGCGTCACAAGCTCGCCACCTCCGAACTGGCCGAGCTGGCAGATGGCCGCTTCCAGACCGTCATCGACGAGGTCGAGGATATCCCCGTGGAGGCGGTGCGCCGGGTGGTGTTCTGCAGCGGCAAGGTGTACTACGACCTGCTGGAGCAGCGCCGCGCCGAGAAGCTTGGTGATGTGGCGCTGATCAGGGTCGAGCAGCTGTATCCCTTCCCCACAGAGCGGTATGCCGAGGTGCTCGAACGCTACCGTGGCGCACGCGATGTGGTCTGGTGCCAGGAAGAACCGCAGAACCAGGGCGCCTGGTATCAGATCCGGCACCGCCTGCAGGAATGCCTGGGTCCACGTCACACCCTGATGTACGCCGGACGAGCCGGCGCCGCGGCACCGGCCGCGGGCATTCACAAGCTGCACGTCGAGGAACAGGCGGAACTGGTGGGCGCCGCCCTGCGAGGCGCTAGCACCGAAACCACCCACCGCGATACCAATTACCTGACCGCACAACCCATCAGGAAAAGCTCATGACAGTTGAAGTCAAAGTCCCGCAGCTCCCGGAATCGGTGGCCGATGCGACCCTGGTCACCTGGCACAAGCAGCCGGGTGATGCGGTGCGTCGCGACGAGAACCTCGCCGACCTGGAAACCGACAAGGTGGTGCTGGAAGTGCCGTGCCCGGTGGACGGGGTGATGGGGACAGTCCACGTCGCAGCCGGCGCCACGGTGATCGCCGGCAGCCTGCTCGCCGAGGTCGAGGAGGGTGCCGCCGCTGCTGCGCCCGCGCCCGTTGCGGCCGCCACCAACGCCGGGCAGAAGCCGGCCGATGACAAGCCGGAAACGGCGGGCAAGCCCTCGCCGGCTGCCAAGCGCCTGCTGGAGGAGAACCAGCTGGCGGCTGCCGAGGTGCCAGGGTCTGGCAAGGACGGGCGTATCACCAAGGGTGACGTGTCACGCCATCTCTCGGGTCGGGCATCAGCGGTCGACGCTGGCCAGGGGTCCGTCGAGCCGGCTGCCTCGCGCACGCCGAGACGGGTGCCGATGACCCGCCTTCGGGCCAGGATTGCCGAGCGCCTGGTCGAGGCCCAGTCTACCCAGGCCCTGCTGACCACCTTTAACGAGGTGGACATGCTTGCGCTCAGCGAGCTGCGTGCCCGCTACAAGGACGCCTTCGAGAAGCGCCATGGTGCGCGCCTCGGTTTCCTGTCCTTCTTCGTCAAGGCCTGCATCGAGGGGCTCAAGCACTTCCCCGTGATCAATGCAGCGGTGGATGGCAACGACATCGTGTATCACGATTTTTACGATATCGGCGTCGCAGTCTCGACCGATCGTGGGCTGGTGGTCCCCATCCTGCGCGATGCCGACCGGCTCGGCTTTGCCGAGATCGAGAAATCGGTGGGCGATTTCGCCGGGCGTGCGCGCAGCGGCAGCCTGACGCTCGAGGAATTGACTGGCGGCACCTTCTCCATCACCAACGGTGGCGTGTTCGGTTCGCTGCTCTCGACGCCCATCGCCAATGCTCCGCAGAGTGCCATCCTGGGCATGCACAAGATCCAGGAACGTCCGGTGGTCGTGGACGGGCAGGTGGTGGTTCGGCCCATGATGTACGTGGCGCTGACCTACGATCATCGCATTATCGATGGTCGCGAGGCGGTGCAGTTCCTGGTGGCAGTGAAGAATGCGCTGGAGGATCCGGCGCGCCTGCTGCTCGAGGTGTGAGGATACGAAGATGAGTGAAAGTTTCGACGTCGTGGTCATCGGGGGCGGGCCGGCAGGGTACCCCGCAGCCATCAGGGCCGCCCAACACGGGCTCAAGGTGGCCTGCATCGATGGCTGGAAGAACTACGACGGCAGCGCGGCCTTTGGTGGTACCTGCCTGAATGCGGGCTGTATTCCCTCGAAGGCGCTGCTGGAGTCGACCGAACTGCTGCATCGGGCCCAGCACGAATTCGCCCGCCATGGTATCCGCACCTCCGGCGTCGAGTTCGACCTCGCCGCCATGCAGCAGCGCAAGGCGGGCATCGTTCGCCAAAGCACCCAGGGCATCCTGGCCCTCTTCAAGGCGGCGGGTGTTACGCCACTGCAGGGTCGGGGCAGGCTGCTCGCTGGTCGCGAGGTGGAGTTCGTGTCCCACGAGGGCGAAGCGCGTCGGCTGTCCGCCCGTCACGTGATCCTGGCCTCCGGTTCGGAGCCGATGCCCCTGCCCGGCGTGCCCTTCGATGGTCAGCGCGTGGTGGACTCCTGGGGCGCCCTGGAATTTGATGCGGTGCCGGCGCGTCTCGGCATCATCGGTGCGGGCGTGATTGGCCTTGAACTTGGCAGCGTCTGGCGTCGCTTGGGCGCAGAGGTGGTGGTCCTCGAGGCAATGCCGGAGTTCCTCTCCATGGCCGACGGGCAGGTGGCCCGTGAGGCGCTGAAGCATTTCCGCAAGCTGGGCCTCGACCTGCGTCTGGGTGCCAAGGTGTCCTCCGCCAAAGTGGGTGAGCAAGGGGTGGAGGTCGCCTATGTCGATGGATCAGGCGAGCAGTCCCTGACCGTCGATCGGCTGATCGTCGCCATCGGTCGGCGTCCCTATACGGAGGGTCTGCTCGGTGAGGGCACCGGGGTGATGCTGGATCCCAGGGGTCGCATCGAGGTCGATGAACACTGCAGCACCGGGGTGGAAGGTATCTGGGCGGTAGGCGATTGCGTGAAGGGGCCCATGCTCGCACACAAGGGCAAGGAAGAAGGCTTGGCGGTGGCCGACCACATCGCGGGCCACTACGCCGAGATTGATCACTCGTTGATCCCTTCGGTCATCTATACCGCCCCGGAGATTGCCTGGGTGGGCCAGACCGAGGAACAGGTCAAGGCTGCGGGCCGCGCCTACAAGGTGGGGAATTTTCCCTTCATGGCCAGCGGCAGGGCGCGTGCCATGGAGTCGTCTGCCGGTTTTTGCAAGTTGATTGCCGCCGCGGATGACGATGAAATCCTCGGCGTCCACGTGATTGGACCGATGGCCGGAGAGTTGATTGCCGAGGCCGTACTGGCGATGGCGTATTCGGCTAGCAGCGAGGACCTGCAGCGGACCATCCATGCGCATCCCACGCTGTCGGAGGCGCTGCATGAGGCGGCGCTGGCCGCTGACAAGCGCGCTATCGACTGCCTCAACCGTTAGGTTTTCAGCCGCTCCGGCACGCTCTTGAGGTGCAGGTCGCGCTGGGGGAACGGGATCTCGATCCCTGCCTCGTGTAGCACCTCGAGTATCCGCATGCAGGCCTCGCTTTTGGCCACGGGTGCTGCGTCCGCATCGCGGATCCAGAACCTGATCGAGAAATCCAGCGAGCTGTCACCAAAGCCGGTCATCACCACCACGGGTTCGGGCAGGGCCAGCGCGGTGGGCTGGTTGCGTGCCACCTCGAGCAGCAGCCGCTGGACCTGACGCACGTCGCTGCCGTAGGCCACGCCTACCGCGATCTCGATCCGCCGGTCGCTGTCCGAGAGGGTCCAGTTGACCAGCTTGCCACTGAGCAGGTCGCCGTTCGGCACCACCACTTCCGCGCCCTCCCAGGTCCGGATGCGGGTGGCACGCAGGCCGATCTCCGCGACCCGCCCCTGCAGGTTGTCGACGTCGATGACATCGCCCGGCTGGATCGGCCGTTCAAACATCAGGATCAGGCCGGAGACGAAATTATTGACGACCGTCTGAAGTCCGAAGCCAATACCCACGCCGAGCGCGCCAACCACCAGCGCGACCTGGCCCGGTTCGATGCCGGCGATGGCCATGGCCATCAGCAGCCCGACAAACAGGACCGCGTAGTAGGCGAGGGTGGCCGTGGTGTTCCTGACCCCAGACGGCCAGTGCAGGCGGGTCAGCACCTCCTCCTGCAGCAGGAACCGGGTGACCCGGGCGGAGTACGTCGCCAGCAGGACACCGAGAATGAAGGCCACCACGTCGCCCACCGAAATCGTCAGCTGCCCCAGGGTCAGCGAGGCCGCCAACAGCCTCCGGAACAACTGCTCGACCGGGTCCCAGAGGGTGAAAGCCTGCAGCGTCAGGTAACCCCAGAAGGCGACGGCCAGGAGGTGCACGCCGCCACGGAACACCCGGGTGACCCGCGAGCCGTGCAGCTCGATCATTTTCAGACGACGCCCGGACGGGATGTTCACCACCAGGAGCACCAGGTCATCGAGCACCGTAGCCGTCGCAAACAGGATGGC
>JAURMS010000330.1 GCA_030830595.1 Gammaproteobacteria bacterium
ACTTCGAGATCAAGTCCATCACCGGCTTCCGCCAGGTGCACAACCTGAACCAGGGCGATCTGGATGGCGTGGACGGCACCATGAGCACGCTCGGCGACGGGCTGCGCACGGGCGTGGTGCACGACCTGGTGCTGCAGACCATCGGCGGCCTGTTCTTCAACAGCGTCTCCCCGAACATCTCCGGCGAGGTCGAATTCGCCACCGGCCAGGCCATCGTGGACGCCATCGTAAGCCTGGGCCGCGCGCCCACCTTCACCAACTACGCCGAGACTGAGTTCAAGTCCTGGCAGCAGGAGCTCTCGATCGTCGGCTCGAAGGACAACTTCGAGTACGCCACGGGCCTGTTCTATTACACGGACAAGGGCGAGTTCCGCAACAACCGCTGGGCACTGTTCCCGATCTCGGCCTCGGACACCACCTCGCACGACAACGAGACCAAGTCTTGGGCGCTCTACGGCGAAGGCACCTGGCGCCAGGCTGACGGTGGGCCCTTTGCGCTGACCCTCGGCCTGCGACACACCCAGGAAACCAAGGACGTCACCTACCTGTGGCGCAGCAGCGCGAACCCGTTCGGCTTCTTCGGCTTCATCTTCGCAGGTCAGCCATTGTCGAACGCCTACGTCACGGACGACCTGGCCGAAACCCAGAACCCGGTCAATGGCATTTTCGGCAAGTCGTTTAGCAAGGATTTCTCGAATACCAGTGGCAAGCTCACGCTGGGATATGACATCAACGAGGACATCTACACCTACCTGACCTACTCCACCGGCTACAAGAGCGGCACCTACAACGGCGACTTCTACGACCAGGCCAACGATACGGGTGACCTGCTGCGGCCGGAAAAGATGAAGAACATCGAGATGGGCCTGAAAGCTGATTTCGGTGATCGAGTCCGCTTGAATGCCAGCGCCTTCCATTACGAGTACGAGGACATGCACGTGTCCTCCCTATTCGTGCGCCCGAACGGCAGCGTGGTCAGCCGTATCCAGAACGCCGGCCTCGCCAAGCGCTATGGCGGCGAACTGGAGTTGAGCTTCAGGGCCATGGACAACCTGCTGGCCAAGCTGACCTGGGCGGGCGTGCGCGGGACCTTCGATAAGTATCCGAACGCATCCAACGCAGCCGGCACCATCGAAGACACCGTGCGCTATGCCAAGCGCGGCCTGGCTCCGGACAACCAGGTCACGGCCAACGTGGACTGGCAGATCGTGGAGACGGGCTTCGGCAACCTGGGGCTCAACGTGAACGCCAACTACCAGTCGGACACCTACCCGATCGCGCTGTCCTCCGATTCCTACGCTTCGGGTCCGGTGATCTTCCGGCAGCTGACCAACAACTCACGCACGCTGGTCAATGCGCGCCTGAGCCTGGGCGACATCAAGGTGGGTAACTCCACCATGCGGGTCAGTGTCTGGGGACGCAACCTGACGGATGAGGACTATCGTGAGTTCTCCTTCAACTACGGCGCCGCGCTGGGCCTGAACGTCGCCCAGTACGGCGAACCGCGGACCTACGGTATCGACTTCTCGGTGCTGATGGGCGAGCAGTAAGCGCTCACCGAAGGGTGACTGACGGGGCCCGGTCGGCAACGACCGGGCCCTTTTGTTTCAGGGTGAACGCAGAATGAAATCGGCCGCGCGCTCACCAATCATGACCGTTGCGGCATGGGTGTTGCCGGAGATCAGCGACGGCATCACCGAGGCATCAGCCACCCGGAGCCCCTCGACGCCCCTGATCCGCAGCTCGGGATCGACCACCGCCTCGCGGTCACTGCCCATGCGACAGGTGCCCACGGGGTGGTAACCGGTGGATCCCATCCGTCGCGCGAAGTCGAGCAGCTCGTCGTCATGCCCGGCCGCAAGGCCGGGGGCTGACTCGCTCTCCACCAGAGCCGCCAAGGGTGGGGTGGCCACCAGTTGGCGCACGATACGCATGCCACGCAGCGTCAGGGCTCGATCCCTCTCGTCTACGAGGTAGTGATGCACGATCTCCGGTGGCTCGGAGGCAGAGTTGGAGGCAATGCGCACCCAACCGCGCGAGGCGGGACGCAGCGCGCAAGGGGCCACCGTCAGGCCCGGCAAGGGACTCAGGCGGGCTTTCTCGCCGGCTGCGGCAGCTTCGAGGTCGCCGGTCACCGGCAGGCAGTGGTACTGCAGGTCGGGACGCGTCAGGCCTGGCTCGCTGCAGACGAAGGCGCCTGATTGCGCCGCTGGTATGGTCAGGGGTCCATTCCGGCGCAGGAGATAGCGGATGAGATTACGGACCAGTCGCCAGCCGGCCAGCTCACGGTTGTAGGTGAAAGCCTCGTCGCGCAGGCGAAACCCCATTGGCACCACGTAATGATCCTGCAGCCCTTGGCCGACCCCCGGGCACGCAACCACCACGGGGATGCCATGCTGTGCCAGAAGTTCGGGCGATCCGATGCCCGATAACTGCAGCAGCTGCGGACTCTGGTAGGCGCCTGCCGTGAGGATGACTTCCCTGCGAGCGCGCAGCACTTTGCGCTCACCGGCATGCTCGAATTCGACCCCGCTCGCCTTGCCCTGCTCGAACAGGAGCCGACATGCCAGGGCACGGGTCAGAATCATCAGGTTGCTTCGTCCTCGCGCGGGCGACAGGAACGCCCGTGCGGACGACCAACGCTCGCCTCGATCGATGATGGCGTCGTAGTAACCGCAGCCCCATTGCCCGCCGTCATTGAAGTCGTCAACCGGCGGCGTCCCGAGTGCCGCAAACCCCTCGAGCACAGCGTCGTTGGTGGGGTCGCGTTCCGCGGCCTGTTGTACACGCATCAGGCCACCGCTGGAGTGAGCGGGGCCGTCCCCTCGCTGGCTACGTTCCGAGCGCAGGAACCAGGGCAGCACATCGGGCCAGTCCCAGCCGGTCGCTCCAGCCGCCGCCCAGTCGGCATAGTCCTGGCGCTGGCCGCGGATGTAGATCAGTCCGTTGATGTTTGACGATCCACCCAGCCCCTTGCCCCGCGGCAGCAGCACGCGCCGCCCGCCAAGTCCCGGTTCAGGCGCCGAGGAGTAATGCCAGCTCAGGCCCGGCTCGAAGGCGATCTTGCCGTAGCCGATGGGCATGCGGATGAAGAAGCTGCGATCGTGGCCGCCCGCCTCGAGCAGGGCCACGCGGTGGCGGCCATCGGCCGACAGGCGGTTGGCCAGCACGCAGCCAGCCGACCCGGCACCGACAATGATGAAGTCGCATTCGCCGTGCTCGCGCGCGGCAGCCACGGCCTCAGGCCTCGCGCTTGCGGTCGATGATCTTGGCGACCCGGAAGTCGTACTTCAGGGTGGACACCGCAATGGAGGTCTCGACATGGCGCACCCCCGGCATCGCCAGGATGCGGTTGTTGGCAATCTCGATCACATCCTCCAGGGAGGAAAAGAGGCCAACGCAGAGGATATCGAAGCGGCCGGCCATGGCGATGACGCAGCCGATTTCGCGCATCGCCGCGATCTTCTGGCACAGGGCCTGTACCTCGCTGAGCTGGGCCTGGATGCCGATCAGCACGACCTTGGGCGCGCCGATCAGGGCTACATTGGTGACCGCGCTGAAGCGGATGAGGTTGGAAGCCTCCAGCCGCTTGATGCGCCCGCGCACCGTGCCCTCCGTGACGCCCAGCGCCTGGGCCAGGTGCCGGTTGCTTGCCCGCGCATCGGCGGTCAGCTTTTCAATGATCTTGCGATCGAGTTCGTCAACGACGTAGGTAGTCACGCGATCGGCGCCAATTCGAAGTTGTACTTGACGATGTCCGCGGCAATGCCGCACTCGATGCTGCGGATGCCCTCGATCCTGGCGATGTCGCTGAGCAGCAGTGAATGGAGCTCGTCGAAATCGTGCAGGGCTACCAGCATCTCGATGTCCCGTGCGCCGGTCACCACGTGGACGCTGAATACCTCGGGCAGGCTGGCGAGCTCGCGGGCAACCTGCTCTGCAGGCCGGCCCTGGACCTGTACGCCCACCGCGAGCAACACCTTGAAACCCAGCGCCGCAAAGTCGGTGACCGCCACGACGCGCATGGCCTTGCTGGCTTCCAGGCGGCGGATGCGCGCGCTGACCGTGGCCGCGGCCATGCCCAGGCGTCGGGCAAGCTCCTGGTTGGTGGCCCGCCCGTCCTTGCGCAGGATGGCGATGATCTTCTGGTCGATTTCGTCGAGCCCGGAGCGGGGTTCGGCCTTGCTGCCCTTTGCCATCGCTGCCTCGCCGGTTAACCGGCCACCATGAACCTGCTTATGGTATCAGCGACGCAGCCCGGCCGGTCACTGCCCTCGATCTCGATGGTCACCCGGACCACGACCTGTACGCCACCGGCCACGGGCGTGACGGCCAGGATCTCGCCACGGCCACGGATGCGGCTGCCCACCCGCACGGGAGCCGGGAAGCGCACCCGGTCGAGTCCATAGTTGATGCCCATGCCGGCCAACTCTACCCGCATCAGCTGAGGCAGGAACAGGCTGGTCAGGGACAGGGTCAGGTAGCCGTGGGCAATGGTGCCGCCGAACGGCCCGCTTCTGGCACGCTCTACGTCGACGTGGATCCACTGGTGATCACCCGTCGCCTCGGCAAAGCCATCCACCCTCGACTGCTCCATCGGCGCCCAGTCAGTGGGGCCCAGGAGGGTACCGCTGGCGGCCAGCAGGTCATCCACGTCGGTGAAGACCCGGGAAGGAACCTGATCGCTCATGGGTGCTGGCTCGACACGGACAGGACCTCCCCGGTCAGGTAGCTGGCCAGGTCGGAAGCCAGGAAGACCATGACGTTGGCCACTTCCCAGACCTCGGCCGGACGGCCGAAGGCCTCGCGACGGGCGAGTTCCTCCAGCAGTTCCGGGGTAGTGGTCCTGGCCAGGAAGGCATGCATGGCGATGGAGGGCGCCACCGCGTTGATGCGCACTCCGAAGGGCGCGGACTCGATGGCCGAGCAACGCGTGAGGGCCATGACTCCAGCCTTCGCTGCGGCATAGTGCGACTGCCCGGACTGTGCGCGCCAGCCCAGCACCGAGGCATTGTTGACGATCGCCCCGGTACGCCGGCCGTGCATGTGCGGAAGGATGGCGCGCGTCATGCGCATGACGCTGGTCAACGAGACGTCGATGACCTTCGACCATTCCTCGTCGGGCATGTCCACCAGCGTGGCCGTGCCGCCCAGCCCGGCATTGTTGATCAGCACGTCGACATGACCGAGGGTGTCGATGGCGCCGGCCACCAGCGCGTCCACCTGCTCCTGACGGGTCACGTCGCAGGTCCTGGCATGCACGCGATCTGCCGCGATGTCACGCAGTTGCGCTGCGGCTTCACCGAGGCGTCGCTCGTGGAGGTCGCTGATCATCACCGTTGCGCCTTCCTCTACGCAGCGCTTGGCCACCGCGAAGCCGATGCCGGTTCCTGCGGCAGCGGTCACCAGCACGGTGCGACCGGCGAGCAGGTTGCGCCCCGGCGGGTAGGGCGGCGGCAGGGGACGGGCCCCGTCAGCGGTCACCGCGCGGCTCCTTCGGCAGGCCCAGCGCGCGCTCGGCGACGATGTTGCGCTGGATCTGGTTGGTGCCGCCGTAGATGGTGTCTGCGCGCGAGAACAGGTAGAGATAGGGCAGGTCGGCAAGCTCGTAACCCTCCCCCGTGCACAGCTCGCCCGGTGCGCCCACCACGTCCATGGCCAGCTCGCCCAACTTCTTGCGCCAGGTCGCCCAGTGCAGCTTGTAGGTCATGGCCTCCGGGGCCATGGTGCCCGTGGTGGTACGCGAGAGCATCCTGAGCGCGCTGTAGCGCATGATGCGAAGACCGGTCCAGGCCTCTGCAATCCGCTGGCGGATCAAGGGATCGGCCGCAGCACCGTTGCTGCGAGCGGCTGCGATGACCTGCTCGAGTTCGTTGCGGAACGTCATCTGCTGGGCCAGCGTGGAGACACCGCGTTCAAAGGCCAGCGTGCCCATGGCCACCTTCCAGCCCTCACCTGGTTTGCCGACGCAGTACTCGGCGCGGGTGCGGGCGCCGTCGAAGAACACCTCGTTGAACTCGGCATCGCCGGTCATCTGGCGGATCGGCTTGACCGTCACACCTTTCTGCTTCATCGGCACCAGCAGGTAGGAAATGCCCGCCGGGCCCTTGCTGCCCTGCTCGGTGCGACAGACCACGAAGCACCAGTCGGCGAACTGGGCGAGCGAAGTCCAGATCTTCTGGCCTTCGATGACCCATTCGGGGCCGTCCGGACCCTGCTCGAGCCGCGCCCGGGTACGGACGTTGGAGAGATCGGAGCCGGCGTTCGGTTCGCTGTAGCCCTGGCACCAGAACTCCTCGCCGCGCGCGATGGGCAGCAGGAAGCGCTCGCGCTGCATGTCGTTGCCGAAATGCAGGATGGTGGGACCGGCCAACTCGGTGCCCAGGTGGCCGACCCGGCCGGGTGCGCCACTGCGCGCGTATTCCTCGGCAAAGATCACCTGCTGGGCGAGCGTGGCATTGCGACCCCCGAACTCCTCCGGCCAACCGATCACGCTCCAGCGGGCACTGCCGAGGGCACGTTCCCACTCCAGGCGTCGCTCGGCACGGAAGGTCTGGCTGACGATGCCGCGGATGTCGGCGAAGGGGCCGTTGAGCTGTGCCTGCAGCCACGCGGCGCACTCGGCGCGGAAGGCCTCTTCCTCGGGCGTGAAACGTATCTTCATGGGGCCTCCGTGGCGGCATCCAGGCCGAGCAGTTCAGCAATGACTTCCCGGTGATACTGGGGCGAGCCCAGCAGGTTCGAGGTGGCCCGGGCGCGCTTGAAGAACAGCTGGGTGTCGTATTCCCAGGTGAAGCCGATGCCACCGTGCAGCTGGATGGCGTTACCGGCCACGTCGTGGAAGCCGGACGAGCAATAGACCTTCACGAGGGCCGCGGCCTCGGCCAGCTCCGCGGCGCCCGTGGCGGGATCTGAACGGTACTCATCCACGACACAGGCCGCGTAGTAGACCGCGGAGCGGGCCGCCTCGCAGATCACCATCATGTCGGCGAGGCGGTGCTTGATCGCCTGGAAGCTGCCGATGACCCGCCCGAACTGCACGCGCTGGCGGGCATACTCAGTGGTGAGGTCCATCACGGCCTGCATGGCACCGAGTTGCTCCGCCGCCAGGGCCACCTGCGCCACCTGCAGGCCACGGGCAACCGCCACGCCGCCCCCATCGACCAGGAGGTCGACAGCCTGCACGTTGCTGCATTCGATGCGCGCATAGGGTCGCGTGAGGTCCATGGCAGCCAGGGTCTTCACCGCGAGGCCGCTGGCGCCCGCTGCCACGGCCACCATCGCCAGGCCATCACGACCCGGGCGCCGATCATGGGCAGCAGCAATGAAGGTATCGGCTACGTTGCCGTTCAGCACGAAGGCGGCGTGGCCCCGGAGTTGCACACCGGCCGGGCCCTCCACCAGTTCGAGTGCCACTGCATCGCCACCAGGACGACCCGAATCGCCGGTCACGGCGAGCGCCGCCGTGGCCTCGCCGACGGCCAGGCGAGCAAGTATTGCATCGCGCGCCTCGGAGGCGGGCGCCTCGAGCAGCAGCGCCGTGGCCAGGCCCGCTGAGGCCAGGAACGGTCCGCCATACAGGCAGCGACCCTGCTCCTCGAGCAGGATTGCGGTTTCCACCATGCCGAGGCCGGAGCCTCCGACGTCCTCGGGCAGCGAGATGCCCGCCCAGCCAAGCTCGCCAGAGATTTCCTTCCAGAGCGCGGGATCGTGGCCCTCCGGCAGCAGCATGTCCTTACGCAACCGGGCGGAATCGGCCCGCTTGGAGAGGAAGTCGCGCGCCGCCTCCCGGATGGCTTCCTGCTCTTCGGTCAATGCAAAGTGCATGGTCAGGTTCCCCAAACTTTTTTCTGTGGTGGTCGTTCGGCCACGAGCCTGGCGACGACCGGACCAAGCTCCGCCGGATCCCAGCGTGCGCCCTTGTCGACGGTCGGCCCATCATTCCAGCCGTTGGCGATCGTGATGCGCCCACCCTCGATGTCGAACACCATGCCGGTGACGCCAGCCGACTGCGCGCTGCCGAGCCACACGACGAGTGGGGCCACGTTGGCCGGGTCCTGGGCATCGAAACCCGCATCGGGCGCGCGCATCTTGTCGGCAAAGGCCTGCTCGGTCATGCGGGTGCGTGCGGCCGGGGCCAGGGCGTTCGCGGTGATCCCGTAGCGACCGAGCTCTGCTGCCTGCACCAGGGTGAGGCTGGCGATGCCGCCCTTGGCCGCTGAATAGACGCTCTGGCTGAAGCTGCCCTGCAGCCCGGCGCCGGAACTCGTGTTGATGATGCGCGCATCGACCG
>JAURMS010000331.1 GCA_030830595.1 Gammaproteobacteria bacterium
CGTCTGAACCCCGCATCCGGCCTGTCCTGGCCGCGCCCGGTTGAGGGCTTTCAGCACCAGGTCATAGGTTACCTTCCCGATGGCACGGAGGTCCCCATGACCATGGTTGTCACGTACGATGACGCGCTCCGGGTAGGTCACGGTGAGCTTGCGGGTGTGGTCTGGCACTGGGCCAACGACGGGAGCGTCATCGACAAGGTGCAGAACCATCTAGATGACCTTTTTCAGCGAGTCGTTGACGTTCACACGCCGCGCGATGAGGTGATCGATCTGGTGTCGATGCAGCAGCAGCTTGCGGGAGCGCACCGGGTCGGCGATGACGTGGGTCGAGGTCGTGGGCAGCGGCGAGAGATGGGCCCCAAACAACCAGGCCTCGCCGTCCTTCAAGAGGACGTAGCCCTCCTTCAATTGCAGGCGTCCCGCTCGCAGGGCCTTGACCTCCCAGCCCTGCAGGGCAAGGCCGGCCTCGAGGCGCTCCTCGATGAAATACTCGTGACGCGCCTTGCGGTTGACCGCCACCTGCCGGCTGCCGGGTGCCTGACTCTTCATGTTGCAAGGTCCATTATCTGTGCATTGTAGACTGCCGACCCTTGTCCGGTGCCGGCCGCGCACCCAGAATTGGGGTCAATGGCCACGTCATGATGAAAGAGGTCAAGCGCAGCGCCCTGTTGCCGTACTCAGCCCGACAGGTTTTTGACCTGGTGGCTGATATCGAGCGTTACCCGGAGTTCCTGCCCGGCTGCGTCCACGCGCGGGTCATCGAGCGCCACGCGGATGGAGAGGTGGATGCCGAGCTGGGCTTGCAGCAGGGCCCGGCGAAGCTGCGTTTTGCCACCCGCAACCGGATGGAACCCGGACGCCGTCTGGAAATGACGCTGCATAACGGTCCGCTCAAGGCGCTGGACGGCTGCTGGGAGTTTCACGCGATTGGCGACCGTGGCTGCCGCGTCGAGCTGTGGATCCGCTTCGATGCCGGCGGGACAGCCGCTGGACTGTTGTTGTCCCCGCTGCTGGAATCTGTCTGCAACCGGATGGTCGATGCCTTCAGCAGGCGCGCGACCGAACTGCATGGCTGAATGGCTCGAGGTCGAGGTGGTGCTGGCCTGGCCGGATCGCATCGAGCGGCGTCACCTGCGTCTGCCAGACGGCGCGACGGTCCTCGCAGCCGCAGAAGCCTCCGGGCTACTGGAAGGTGTGGAGGGAGCGGGCCTTGCCGTATTCGGTCGAGAGGTTGGGGTGGATCAACCCCTAGAGCACGGCGATCGCGTGGAAATCCTGCGGCCGCTGCTGGAAGACCCGAAATCCAGGCGCAGGAGACGGGCCGGGCGCTAGGACCCGCCCGGCAGGTCCAGGAAGGGTTCGGGCAATTCGATCCGGTTGACCACGTCGCCGTCGAACCAGACGATCAGGTGTGAGCGGCGGGTGTCGCCACTCTTGCCCTGGCGGAAGGTGTAGATGTAGTCCCAGCGATCACTGGAAAACGGATCGGCCACCATCGGCGTGCCGAGCAGGAACCGCACCTGACTGCGGGTCATGCCGACTTCCACCGCCTCGACCTGTTCCACGTCGAGCAGGTTTCCCTGCTGGGTATCGAGCCGGTATACGCAGCCGGGAAGGGCCGAGATACCCAGCAGCAGCAGGGCCCCTAGCAGCGGGCCGGAAAGGTCGTAGGACTTCATGCGCTTTCCTAAAGACTATAACGGTTATCATACCGCAGTCGCCGGATGGACCGTGGGGACGGATCGATGCAAAGTGAAGAAATCCGCCGTGCAGGGCTCAAGGTCACCCTGCCCAGAGTCAAAATCCTGGAGATCCTGGCCGGTGAGGGTCGACACATGTCCGCGGAGGACATCTACAAGCAGTTGCTGGATCAGGGCGAGGAAATCGGCCTGGCCACGGTCTATCGGGTGCTCACCCAGTTCGAACAGGCTGCGCTCGTCACCCGTCATCACTTCGAGGGTGGTACCTCGGTTTTCGAGCTGAACCAGGGCGAACACCATGACCACATTGTCTGCATGGACTGCGGCAAGGTAGAGGAATTCGTCGACTGTGGCATCGAGCAGCGACAGCTGGACGTGGCCTCACGACTGGGGTTCGAGATTGCCGAGCACAACCTCATCCTGTACGGGCGCTGCCGGCGCGAAGCCTGCCCCAACCGCAAGGGCAGCGGGCAGCGCTGAGCTTCAGGCGCGGCGCAGTTCCGCGGCGGCGCGAAGCATTTCTCGGGCGTGCTCGCGGGCCCGCCGGGTGATTTCCACGCCGCCGAGCATACGGGCAAGTTCTTCCACGCGTTCTTCCTCGCCGAGGGTGGCCACCGTCACCCGGCTGCTCTTGCCGTCCGTGAGTTTGCTGATCCTCACCTGACGGGTGGCCTGGCTGGCCACCTGGGCCAGATGAGTGACGCACAGCACCTGGCCGCGCTCGCCGAGCTCCGCCAGTTGCCGGCCAACCCTTTCGGCCACCGCGCCGCCGACGCCTGCATCCACTTCGTCGAAAACCATGCAGGTCGAGGCACCGCCGTGGGCGGCCGCCACCTGCACGGCAAGGCTGATCCGTGACAGCTCGCCGCCGGAAGCTACCTTGGCGACGGGCTTCAGCGGCTGACCCGGATTGGCCGTGACCAGGAAGGTCACCTCGTCGTCGCCGGTTGCCGAGGGCTCGGCTTGCGGGTCCGATTTAACCTCTATAGAGAGCTTGCCGCCCGGCATGCCCAGCGTGGCCATCGAGGCGGTTACCGAGGCAGAGAGCTTTTTGGCCGCTGCCTGCCGACCCTTGCCCAGCTTGACCGCCAGCTGGCGGTAGCGGCTGGTAGCCGCTTCCAGCTCCTTGCTGAGCCCGGCCAGCCTGATGCCGGAATGCTCCAACTCGTCGAGCTCGCGGCTTAGTTCGTCCAGCCGCTGTGGCAGCTCGGCAGCGTCCACGCGATGCTTGCGGGAGAGTTCCTCGATGGCCGCCATGCGTCGCTCCACCCAGTCCTGCCGGTTGGGGTCAACCTCCAGCCCCTCGAGGTAGCCAGCCAGGGAGACGCCCGCTTCCTTGAGGGCAATCAGCGCCTCGTCCAACAGCTGCAGGGGGGCAGTCAGTTCGGGGTCGAGCTGCGCGGCCTGACGCAGTGCAGTGGCTGCCCGGCTGGCGAGAGCGTGGGCGTTGGCATCCTCGGCCTCGTAGCACAGGCCGAGTGCTGCGGCACCGGCTTCTGCCAGGCGACCGCGGTGGGCGAGCCGGTCGCGCTCCACGGTGAGCCCCGCGATTTCATCCGGATCCAGGCCCAGTGCCTGCAATTCGCCGACCTGGTAGCGGAGCAGCTCAAGGCGCGCTTCGCGCTCCAGGGCGGCAGTGCCAAGGCGCTCGAACTCTGCCTTGAGGGCACGGCAGGCCGCCGCCGCACCCGCCACGTCCGCCAGTTGGCCCTCGAGCCGACCGTGCCGGTCCAGGAGGTCCCGTTGGGCATCGCGCTGCATGAGGGACAGGAACTCCTGCTGCCCGTGGATATCGACCAACAGGCTGCCAAGCTCGCGAACGGCCTGGGCAGGCAGGACCTGGCCATTCACGAAGCACCGGGACCGACCGTCCCCGCCGACGACGCGCCTGAGGATGACCTCACCGTCCCCCTCCAGCGACTGGCCGGCCAGCCAGTCCTCCACCGGCGCGTTGCCGGCCACGTCGAAGGTGGCGGTGACCTCGGCACGCTCCGCGCCATGGCGGATCATGTCGGCCGAGGCACGCCCGCCCAGGGCCAGGATCAGCGCGTCGACGAGGATGGACTTACCGGCACCGGTCTCCCCGGTGAGCGCCGTAAGTCCGGCACCTAACTCGACATCTACCGAGTCGACGATGGCGAGGTCGCGCACCTGCAGCAGTGTCAGCATGGTTCGTCCGGGTTGCGGGCACTGCGGCCCCAGTGCAGCTTGGAGCGAAGGATGCGGAAGAAATCGTGGCCGTGCGGATGAAGCAAGGTGACGCTGCGCTCGGCCGCGCCCAGGACCAGGCGGTCGCCGTGGTCCAGTTCGCCCAACAGGTTGCCATCGAAGGTGACCTCTGCGCGGGTTTCAGAGCGCTCCAGCAGGCGGACCTCGATGGCGCTGTGGCGGCCGACCACGATCGGTCGATCAGACAGCGTGTGGGGGGAAATAGGCGCGATGACCAGCGCGTCGAGCCGCGGGTGAATGATGGGACCGCCGCAGGACAGCGCGTAGGCAGTGGAGCCTGTCGAGGTGGCCACCACCAGCCCATCTCCACCGTGGGTATTCACGTACACCCCGTCGATCCGGGTGTCGAATTCAATCATGCGCCCGGTCGCGTGCTTCTGCACCACCACGTCATTCAAGGCATCGCAGGTCAGCGGTTCCCGACCGGCCCGCTCCAGGCGGGCAGTGAGGAGGGCACGCACGTCTTCCTGATACTGACCGGCCAGGACCTCATCGAGGCGAGCGATCATCTCCGGTGGGGAGATGTCTGTCAGGAAACCCAGCCGGCCGCGGTTGATGCCCAGCAGAGGCGTGTCGCCTCCCAGCACCAGTTGAGCAGCGTAAAGCATGGTACCGTCCCCACCGACCGCCACCACCAGATCGGCGCGCCGCGCGAGAACAGTGGCCGGTACAGCGCCGGCAAGCCCTCCGAAAAGCTCAGCCAGCGGCCCTGTTTCACAAATGACTTCCCGACCACCGCGGCGCAGGTGTTCGGCCAGGGCCAACAGCGAGTCGGTGACCCTCGGATCGTGGGCCCGACCCACGAGGGCAACGGTTGGGAAACGTCTTTCCATGGGGTCTACGTTGTATCACGCGCGCAGTTTGCCGACTACTGGCATAACTAGTTGGGGAGCAAGCATTTTCGGGCTGCTTGACACTCTCGAAGC
>JAURMS010000332.1 GCA_030830595.1 Gammaproteobacteria bacterium
ACTCGGCGCACTTCCTCGCGGCGGCTGCTTCCGCGCAGCACTCAGTGATGATGACAAGCACGGACGAGACCTTTTTAGCAAATGGTGCCGGGAAGCTGGGTGCGAGGTAGCTTTTGATCAGGTAGGCAATATCTTTGCCCGCCGTCACGGCACGGACTCCTCACTTCCCTCGGTGGCTACTGGCAGTCACCTGGACACGCAACCCCACGCAGGGAAGTTTGATGGTATCTATGGGGTACTGGCCGGGCTTGAGGTAGTCAGAGCTTTAAATGACGCCAATATCAGGACAATTGCCCCAATAGACCTGGTCGTCTGGACAAACGAGGAAGGAGTCCGATTTGGCCCGCCACTCTCTGGATCCTCTGCTTTCGCGGGGACGGTAGACGTGGAGACTGTTCACTGCTCGAAGACCCTCGACGGGACCACGGTGAAACAGGATCTGGAGCGGATTGGCTATCTCGGCGACGAACTGCCTGGAAGCCGGATTTTCAAGTGCTTTATTGAAGCCCACATTGAGCAGGGACCGATTCTGGAGGCGGAAGGCAAGACCATTGGGGTCGTCACGCAAATTCAGGGCATTCGTTGGCTTCGTGTCTCCTTACACGGTATGGATTCACACGCCGGAACTACGCCGATGGGAAGAAGGCGTGATGCGTTGCTTGGTGCAGCAAAGTCTATTGTATTGATGAATCAACTTGCGCAGTCACAGGATGAATACGCGCGACTTACAGTTGGGCGCATCGAAGTTTCGCCGAATTCTGGAGCGACGATACCGGGACATGTGCAGTTCAATGTAGACCTCAGGCACCCTGATTCTGAAGTGCTTGATGCAATGGAGGAAAAAATCCGCGGCATTATCGAGACGGAGTCCAAAAGTGGCGGACTGGAGCATCAGGTTGAGCGGATCCTAAATAAGGACCCCGTGTTTTTTTCAGGCTCGCTCATTGATTGTGTTCGACAAAGTGCCCTCAAATGTGGTCTATCCCAGATGGACATTCTAAGTGGTGCTGGACACGACGCGATGAATGTGGCTCGAGTTGCGCCTACAGGAATGATTTTTGTGCCTTGCAAGGATGGCCTGAGCCATAACGAAGCGGAGAGCGCTACCGCGGAGGATCTGGCAGCAGGCACACAGACACTGCTTTATACCTTGCTATCACAAGCGGGAAGAGCAGACCTATACCGGCGGACAACAAGATATTGACATACTCGTCATTAATGGCCGCGTGAAGCCGCTCGTCCTTTTTACTGCACGCCCTCAGAGTGGCAGCCGAATCGCTACCAGCCGCCAGCCAAAACCCTGGCGGCGGAGCAAAAAAGCAATCTCGCCTCCCTGGTCGGACTCGACACTCACGGCAAATTGGTCCCAAGATACGTAGCGATACTTTGCGCCATCAAGCGGTTTGCGCAAACCGCGCTCCTCGTCCGGCTTCCCAAAAGCCATGTCGGGTGCCTTACCCTCCATCAGCATCACCAGGCCCGAGGGCGTGACGAAGGCATCAACGAGTTTGTCCACCAGCACGGAAGCAAGCAGTCCGCCGAGCGCTGCAAAGGGATTGTTGTCGGATTCTTCTGCAATGGTGGCCATCACATAGGCATTGACCTGTCCCTTGAGGTCCTCCCGGACCGCCGGGAAGTCGATGTGAACAGACAGCGCATCGGCATCCCGTTCGGCCGCGGCCGACTGCATCCTGACAACGGTGATCCAGGGCGAAGCAATCAGCCAGGCGAGCGCCAGGACAAGGAACGCCAGTGACGCCTTTTTCATCCGGTCACCGCGGATCTTTCCAGGAAATACCGGCAGCTGTCACAACCCGAGGACGAGGGCTCGGGCAGCGGCCCGTGCAGGCAATCCACGGCCCGGGTCACCACCTCGTCGACCCAGCCATCCTGGCCCTGGTACGCAAGCAGGACCGTGTCGAACAGCATGCGGCCAGCGAGGCCCTCTCCATAAAACCCGCCACGCTTGCTGCCGTTCACGTAGAGGAAATAGCCCACAGGGTGAACGTCGAAACCCTCCTGCCGGAACAGCCATTGGTAGATTTCCATCTGGCGGCGATAACCGTCACCGAATCCACCCTCCAGTGAGGGGTTGCCCTGCTTGGACGTCGACTTGTAGTCGACGATGTGCAGCGCCCCGGTGGCGAGATCTTCCCAGACATCATCCACGGCGCCATACAGGGTGACTCCGGTAGACCGATGCAGCGTACGAATCCCCGTGAAGTTGTGGCGCCAAGCGTCCATCTGCGGATGCTCATAGGCCCGCACGTTGAGGCCCTCCCGCTCCCACAGCGGATGCCTCTCACCTGTACCCCGGATCGCATCGAACTCGTTCTTGAGCAGCGCATCGGTAGCGGAGGCAAGCGTCAGCGGGAACTGATCGGGCGGCTTGATGCCTAACCGACGGTGCAGATAGAAACAGTAGGGACAACGTATGAAGGCCTCAAGGGCCGATCTCGACAGCGTCGTGGGAGGAGCATCGGCAGCGGAACGCTTCCTGCGAGGCATCGCCAACGAACTAGCCGGTTTCCGCCAGCCCTGAACCGGAGGCCAGGACGATCGCCTGCAGGCTGGCCGCGTCAGCCAGGAGCGCCTCCAGTCCCGCATGCCGAGGATCAGGAATGCGGTCCCAGCGGGTCCAGACGAAGGCGCTGGTCTCCCAGTTCAGCCGAGGCTCGAACTCGCCGGGGACCAGCGCGAGATAATTGTGATAACTGAAACCGCTGGCATGCCGAAAAACAAACAGGGGCTGCAACTCGACGGGTCCATCGTAGCCGCTCTCTTCACGGGCCTCCCTGAGGACCGCATCCTCGGCCGACTCTGTACCGTCCAGCGCGCCCCCCCAGGTACCCCAGGTGTTGGGACTCTGCACGTAGCGGGAGCGATGAGCGATACACAGGCGACCCGTATCACGGGCGAGGAACAGGCAGCCAGCGCCCCGGCGACCCCAGAAGCCGGTCTCCCGCAGGGCGCGGTTGTGCTCATAATCCATGCGCCTATTCTACATTACGAAAAGCCCGCTCCTCGTAGTCCTGCCATGACTGCCTGCCGGCCAGCAGCACACCCCGTCAGAAGCTGTACTTCAGGCTGGCGGTGACCGTGCGCGGCGGCGCCAAGGTCCCGATATTGACCGACTCCAAGCCATCGATCACATAGAGGTTCGGAAACCGCTGCACGTCCGTGTAGTAGTCCTCGTCACCGAGGTTCTCCACCTGCAACGCGAATTCCCAGCGGTCGCTCCGCAGCCCGGCCTGGAGATTCACCACCGTATAGGCCGGATTGCGGACCGGATCCCAGACCTGCAGGCCGAGGAACTCTCCGGTCCGGCTGACCTGCAGGCCCCCGAACAGGCTGATGCCGTCCCAGCCGGCCAGTGGTCGCTCGTAGTCGAGGGCCAGGCTCCAACTCACGTCACTGGTGTTCGGGGGTGTCTTACCCGAGAGGTCCACCACGCTGGTCAGGATGTCGATCTCGGTGCCATTGACCCATTCTGCATCGATCCAGCCGACGCTGGCCGAAAGGCTCAGGAACTCGGTCGCACGTAACAGGAGGTCAAGCTCCACTCCATACTGCTCTGAATCGCCGAGGTTGAAGATACCCTCGATGATCTGGTTGTCACGCTGGGTCTGGTATTCCACCTGCCGGTCGTCGTAGCCAATCCAGAAAGCCGCTGCATTCAGCAGCAACCTGCGGTCCACCAATTC